>JADYYU010000096.1 GCA_020853515.1 Chitinophagaceae bacterium
CTGTACGATTACGGCGTTCATGTGCCATTCTTAATTTCAGGCCCCGCCGTCGTTAACCCGAACAGAAGCTCCGATGCGCTCATTAATGTGCACGATATTTTTGCAACCAGCGCAGAAATGGCCGGCTTCAGCAACTGGATGAATGCCATACCCAATGGAACTATCATAGATTCGAAAAGCATGATGCCTATATTAAAAAATCAAAATGTGAGTGTGCGTGACTGGGCCTTTACTGAGCTATTTACACCCACTCCCACCCAGCAGGACGGCAAAACGATGCGTAATATGGATTATCAGTTGATTAAATTTGATAATGGCACGCAGGAGTTTTACAACCTAAGTACCGACCCACTGGAACAAACCAATTTATTAACACAAAACCTCAGTGCCCCAGCCCTTTCAAATTACCTTTATCTGTGTAATGAAATGAGTGCACTTACCGGTTTACCATCCTGCCAGAGCGGTGTGGGCGTAAACGAACCTCAGTACCCAAGTCCAAAAATGACGTTCACGGAATCCGGTGACAGGATCACCTTGTATTCCGGCTCAAATTTTGAAGTTGCCTTTTACGCTCCATCCGGTGCACAACTATACTGGTACCCTTATATTGCAGGATCACATATCGTCAACAAAAACGACTTTGCAAAAGGTTTGTACCTTGTGGAAATGAAAAGCGGGAAGGAACGTTTGCTCAGAAAACTGATCATTCAGTAACTACTCAGCCGTTTCCTTACCTACTTTGCGGTAAGTGTATGAGGTATAAATATGACGCTTCGCAAAACGAGTAACGGTCGGTGAATTCACCATTTTCTGATAAATACCTTTAGGTACACCCAGATATTCGTAAGTGCTTCCGTCCTGAAAAGTGATATGCAGGTTTTGCTTTTTGTACACAAAATCATCCACAAATGAGGTAGCAGTCACTTTCATATATTCTTCCAGATTCTGGGCCTTTGTTTCGGGCGCAATACTAACCAGAAAATGATACCCGGCGATAATTTCTTTGCTCTTTACTTCCGCAATGGCTTTACGTTCTTCATCGTCTACAATTTTGTCGGGATGCCATTCCTTGATCAGGTTTCTGTAATTAGTTTTTAATTGCGCAAGGTCCGTTTGAGCGGTAGCGCTTAAAAGCTTGCGGTAAGTATTGATTCTGTGCACAGTTTGTAAATTTGAGTTTGCGAAGGTAAGCCTTCATATCCTCGTTAAATACTAACAAGAAGTTGTTTCCGAAAAAGATCATCTAGCCTTGTTTTATTCACTCAGTTCCCAAACACTTCGGTAAGCCCCCCGCTCTTCTATGTACTCAAGCAATAAGCGATAAAATTTATCATTGCCTAAAGTGGCACTGTCGCCGATTATAAATAACTGTTCCTTTGCCCTTGTGATCGCGACATTCATTCGCCGGTAATCATTTAAAAACCCGATCACCTGCTGGTCGTTCGACCTCACGAGCGAAATGATGATATTTCTTTTTTCCTGTCCCTGAAAACTATCAATCGTACTGATGCGCACGCCCTCAGGCAACTTCTCTTTAGCCAACATCACCTGTCCGGCATACGGTGAAATTAATGCAGTGTCTGCCATCTCCAGCTTTTCTGTGTCCATAATTTTGCTGACTATTTCAATTTCACCTTCATTGAGCAGACTTACACCATTGCTGCCTCTTTCTTCCGCATAGCCCGAACCGGCAGTGTCAAAAAATGTAATATGTGTACGCAGATCATTCAGATGGGGTGCAGCCATTAATTTATTATCGTAAAAATAATGGCTCGAAAAACCGGCAATTGATGCTCGCATCCTGTATTGGGTATCTAATAAAAAAACGTGACTTAACTGTCCGAAACTCACTTCCAGTATCGACCGGTTAAAACCCATGCGCATAGCAGCCTCCGATAATACAGTAGGCGGCAACTGATAATGATCTCCTGCCAGCACAAACTTATCGGCCAGGGGAAATATGCACCAGGCAAGAGGTTCAATGCACTGGCCTGATTCATCGATGACCAGGGTATCGAACTGATATTTCTGTTTATGTGTACCCGGGGCTTCCGATAAAGCATCAAGCAAGCCAATGGGAGTCCCTAAAATAATATCTGCCTGCTGAAATAATTTCTCTTCATTGTAAGCCTGTATTTTTTTGATCTCGGTACGGATATTCTTTACTTCCTTAAATAATAGATTTCTTTGCTCACGTTCTGCTTTACCAAAACTCCTTTTATACTTCAGAGCCATTTTACGAAATTGCTCGGCGCGGATCTTCAGTTCCTTGATCTCCTTCTTTTGTTTGGGATCTGTCATTTTACCTTCTATGGTAAACGGAAATATCTCATCGCTGATCTTGCTGGTATTGCCCACGCGAAGTATTTTCAAGCCGGCTGCGTTTAATCCGGTAGCGATATTATCGACCGCCGCATTACTGGGTGCAGACACCAGTACTTTCTCTTTATTGTTTACCAGTTGTGCGATCGCTTCGATCAAAGTAGTGGTTTTACCGGTACCAGGCGGACCATGTATAATACAGATCTCATCATTAGTTACCACTTCCCGAACGGCTTGTTGCTGACTGCTGTTCAAGGATGTATTTTTAAATTTTAAATTGATTTGTGTGCGTTCAACCGGCTTCTGATCACAGTCTGCATTACCATGGATTTTATTGAAGAGACCGAACAGTTTTTCATCAGCAGGCAATTGTCGTAAGGCTTTTTTCATCAGACTTGTGGTGCGCTGATCGGGAGATAATTTAATACCTAAACCTTCTTCCTCGATCCAATCGGGAAAGTCGGGGGCAAACAAACGAAACTCCCCGACCCTCCCTTCCAAACTGAGCAAGACGCCCTTGATCGGTTCTTCGCCATGTATAAAACATTCAATGGCGGTACCGTCCCTGAACTGATTGGTTTCGGCCGGAAAATTCAAACGAAACTGTATTTCGGGATAATCGGCATAGCCAAACGTTTTACGGGTCACCTTTAATGGATGCAGAGCCAGACCTTCCGCCTTCAATGATTTGAGGGTATGCTGCTGATCGAGCCGGTAACGCTGTACTTCTTCCTTCTCTTCGAGTTCAATACATTTTAGTAAACGCTGCAGATGCGGATGCAAATCTTCCATGTGGCGAAAATAAACTATTTAAAAATATATTCAATTAACGGTTTATTGGGTGCTTTCAAAACAGATAAACTTACCTTCGCGATCACTAAAATACGTCTTAACCTCCTTACTATGTTTTATAAAATCCTTTCTGTAGCCTTCTTATCAAGTTTTGAAATTTATGTGGCCATTGCCACTGGCATAGCCTTTAAATTATCGCCACATACTATTTGCATCGCTACACTCGTTGGTGGCATATCGGGCGTATTTATTGCCGCTTTTTTAGGGGATAAAATTAAGGCTTTTATTGCTCAGTACCGAAAGCCAAAAGAAAAGAAAGCAGATTCAACCAAGGAAAAACTACTCTTAAAATTATGGCATAAATATGGTGTATTCGGCATCGGATTTGTCGGCACTTTCCTACTTGGCGCACCCGCAAGTATCGGCATCGGTTATGGGTTCGGGGTAAAAGCTAAACAACTTGTAAATCTCTGTCTCGTAGCGGTAGTGATCCGCTGTGTGGCCTACTCGTACTTTTTCGATTATCTTAAAAATTTGTTTTAACTGTCTGTTGTAAAATGCGAATTGGTCTTATCTTTACAAAAATGCCTTTTTGCAAAAACCTTCAAAAATCAGTTTATGAAAAATTCAATGTTAGTCTTTATTCTGTTTCTATTTACACAATCTGCCAATGCACAAGTGTACCAATCTTACCTTCAGTTAGATGGTCAGCAGTACAATCCGATCATTACCGATTTTGAGCGATTGCCCAATAACAATATGGCTTATAGCCTGATTTTGAACGACAGCGCAAAAGCCCAGCCGTCCAATACAAATTTTTACAATGAAACCGTTGCAAAAAATCCGGGGAGTGGTATCATTGTAATGACGCCAAGCAATACCGTTGCATGGTCGTATAGCTGGATGCCTGTCAATTACCTCAACGACTTCATATATATATACGCCTTGACGACGGACAATATGGGCAATATATATTTATCAGGCCGCTATAAAGGTTTGGTGGATATGGATCCGACGAACGGTGTATTGATGTTTCAGCAACCCAATGCAAATGACGTAGAAGGATTTTTGATAAAATTAAATGCCGCAGGCAATTTTTTATGGGCGAAAAGATTTGGCAACACTAATATTTCCGGCATGTATTGCGATCTGTATCAGGCCATGATACACCCCAATGGGAATCTCGTATTTGGCGGCAGTTTCAGAAAGTCAGTCGATTTTGATCCGAATGCAGGTAGTCAGAGCGTTAATGCAAATAGTGATCACAACAAGGCTTTTATTCTTACATTAGACACTGCAGGAAATTTTGTGGACGTGCATACGCTGCAAGTAGACAGCAGTGTGGGACTTGGGCAACTGAGCATGGACAGTATGGGAAATTATTATGCCATTTACAGTTGGTATGGAACGGTGGATGTTGATTTCGGGGCAGGAGTTACCAACTACACTTCTCAAAACGGTTACTACAATTCATGTATGGAGAAATATGATGCTCATTTCAATCTCTTGTGGTCTGATTATCTGGGCAACGATAATATGTATTCTCTTCAATTACGACTGAAAGACAATCAGACATTTTACCTTTATTCGTCTTTCGCCGACACGGTACAGTTGCATAACAATACAACAGCCATGGCAAATGGCAATACTGATTTTTTTGTGGAAAGATGGGATTCTGCAGGCAATTGTCTGTGGGCAAAAACCATGAGTGGTACCGGTAATGATAATATTTATGACATCGTATGCGCCAATAATAAACTCTACTATTTATTCGCTTACGATGATTCAGTTAATACCAATACAGGTGCCAACGATACCACCCTGTATGCGGCGAACCGCGACATTGCTTTGTCGGTAATGACCGAAAACGGAATGCATATCAGCAGCGCGGAAATTAAATCAGACTCGGCAGTATATGCGGAGTGGTCGACAATGCGTATGTACAATAATGAGATCTATTTCAGTTTTGCGGCCAAAGGTATTACAGACCTGAACCCCGCTGCGGCTGCACAAAATGTATCTCCAACCTGGACCTCCCCCTTTTCTTCCATTGTGGTAAAATGGATGATAGCTCCCACTTCCGTTTCTGAAATTATTGCAATGAACTCAAAGGAAATTTTGATCTGGCCCAATCCATCGCACGATCATTTCAACATTCAAACACCCGGCGAAGGAGATATTCAGATCTACAATTACAGTGGCATTTTAACTCATAACCTGAAAGCAACAGCAGCCTTTTCCACAGTATCGTTTGATCATTATGCACAAGGAATTTACTATTTAATTTTCACCCCGACAGATAAATCTGATGCGGTCATGAGTGCAAAATTGATTTATCAGAAGTAGATGTTTTTAGCAGTTGTAAATTTCTAAAAAGAAGTATTGGGGCGGCACACACGCCTGCCCGACCGGCCGGTCAGGCAGGCTTTCCGCTTCAAGTCCTCGCAAGTTCAGGCTACGCACAAAAGCTTGCAATGGCCGTTCTCCGGGCTTTTAGCTGTCTCGACCAAAAGTGGCGGGATTGCCGCAATACAGACGAATCGAACATTCTAATGGTTGGTGTCTCGAGGCCTACCGATA
>JADYYU010000097.1 GCA_020853515.1 Chitinophagaceae bacterium
ACACCGGTGTGGCATCTATGTTTCCTTATGCCAACATGCTTGCATTTGGCAATAACCTCGGACCTTTTTTATTGGCTAACAATGGCAACGTAGGTATCGGTATCGTGACTGCAGGAACAACCAAATTGTACTTTAATGCACAGCAAAACTCAGGTTATCTGGGTATAGGCGGAAGTGCATTACCGGCTGCAAATGTTCACTTTAATAATAATACAACAGGTGATACCTTAAGAATCACCAACTCTACAACGGGTCATCTGGCTACAGATGGTCTGGAAATCAGAAATACAGGCAATGCGGCATCCATTACGAACTTGGAAGCCAGTACATTATCACTGGGTTCAAGCAATGCTACCGCTATGACTATTGCTGCAAACAACAGAGTGGGAATTGGTGTGATTAATACTAACGAAGCACAACAGGAAACGTATAATGCCACAAATCCAACACAAGCTAAGTTCGCTTCCAATATGCCACTTTATCTGATTGGCAACCAGCCAATGGTAGGTTTCAACACAAGATGGAACGGTGGTTATACTTATGGAACAACAGGATATGCTGCAATTCAAAATTTCGACCAGGAAATCACAGGTGGAATGAACTTTCTTACCGCTCCATCTGGCACTGCCGGCACACCGGCAACGATGACCTCTCGTATGGCTATCGCAAATAACGGTGCAGTAGGTATCAACACCATAGCACCTGACCCTACCTACAAACTGACAGTGCAACCTGACGGTCCTGCGTTTATTGGTGGTATTAAAGTTGGCGATGCATTGGATGAATACTCATTTTATGCTGAAAAAACAGGATTAAACTCTGCGATCTATTTGTCTAAAACAAGTCCGTCAACATTTACTCCTACACTTACTATTCAATCTGCTTCACTCAATGCGAATGGTTCCGAAATATATTCTGGCGGAACAGGTATGTATAGTAGCGGTAATGCGGGTAGTGGTATGTATTCAACTTCATCAAAAAAATATGGTGTGGAAGCTAATGCTGATTCAATGTCAGCAGGTTATTTTCATTCCAGTGGATTATATGGCAACTCAGCACTCATCGCAAACGGTGTATTAAGAGGACAGTATACCGGTGTTGGCAATTTCGATGTACCGGGCGTTTATGGCGTTTCACAACCAGCCACCAATTATGGCTATGGTGTGCGCGGTCTTGGTAACTATATGGGCGTAGCTGGAACTGGCAATACAGGTGGTTTTACAGGTGTATATGGACTTGCAAACGGTGCAACTTATGCCGGATATTTTTCTGGTAATGTTACCATTACAGGTACTATTGCCAAAGGCGCTGGTACTTTCAAAATTGATCATCCTTTAGATCCGGAAAATAAATACCTCTATCATAGCTTTGTGGAAAGTCCTGACATGATGAATATCTATAATGGTAATATTGTAACGGATGCTAACGGAGACGCAATTGTTACAATGCCTGATTATTTCGATGCCTTAAACAAAGAATTCAGATATCAATTAACAGCGATCGGATCTTTTGCACAGGCTATGATTTCTGAAGAAATTTCAGGAAATACTTTCAAGATAAAAACCAACCAGCCAAATGTAAAAATTAGCTGGCAGGTAACGGGTATCCGTCATGATAAATTTGCAGATCAAAATCGTGTTGTAGCTGAAGTGGAAAAAGAAGCAGAATTCAAAGGTAAATATATTCATCCAACTGCATGGGGAATGCCTGAGAATAAAGGAATTAACTATGCTATCGAGCACAGAGATGGACAAGCTGTTACTCCTGAAATGGCTAATCAACCTACAGACGTGAAAGCTATGCAACAAAAAGCAGAGCAAGAAAAACAATCAGTAAACAGCAAAAGAACAATTGCAGAACCGGTTAAAAGAGTGAATGATCAAGGTTCAAATGCTCCTTCTACCCTGAATAACCACTAGTTGTTTAAGCATTTTTAAGTTATACTTTGAAAGAGGCTGTCCTGTAAAAGGCAGCCTCTTTTTTATTGCTACAAAATCCACAAAACCAATTTTATCATTTTTCACTCAATTCATATCACATACTCATTTGTTCTAACCATATTCTCAATATAGCTGACGTATCTGTAAGATGCACTTTTTACTGACCTTTATGAATGCATTCTTTACATAATCATCCTTATCAAACGGCCCGGTTTCGGATATCTTAAGTATGAACCTATTTTCGTCGCACACCAAAAACCCTTCATTCACCGCCTGTTTGCCGTTTATCCTATGTACGTAATTCAACCACTTACTGGCAGATTATTACCAAATAATCATTAAAGACCGCCAGTTTCTAATTAACCAATACTATGAACTGACAGTTATTAATTTTACTCTCTTATCAAAAATTCATAAAAATGAATCGTACCATGCACTTCATCAAATTATTGAGCCCCCTCCTTTTTTTACTACTAAGCCTTTCGGTATTTGCCCAGGCACCCCATCTGTTCAATTATCAGGGAATCGCCCGTGACGCTGCAGGCAATCCCCTTAGTCATCAGAAAATTTCACTTCGAATTTCTATTTTATCTTCAGCAGAAGCCCTTGAACCGGAATATAGTGAAATACAAACAGTCGCCACCAACGAATTTGGCTTATACACCCTGCAAATAGGCAATGGGACTGTTGTTACCGGCAATATCAAACTGATAAGTTGGGAAACCGGTAACAAGTATGTAAAGGTCAGTATAGATCCTGCAGGTGGAAACAATTTTGTCAACGCAGGCACCAGTCAGTTACTTTCTGTACCTTACGCCATCTATTCAGAAAGATCGGGCAGTTGCAACCCGGCATCAGATCATAATACCCGAACCGGAGCAGTGAATTCAAATGCAACACATGTGGCCGGCGATGCCAATTATATGTCTAAATTTACAGCACTCAATACCATTGGCAAGTCAATGATATTCGACAATGGTACCAATATCGGAATCGGTACCGCAGCACCGCTTTCAAAATTACATTTGCAAACCACTACCGGTAATGTGGAGCATATCCGTATGCAAAATACCAATTCAACAGGCTTCGGTAAATTTCTGAT
>JADYYU010000098.1 GCA_020853515.1 Chitinophagaceae bacterium
ATCCAGCCACCCTCATCCCGAATATCTTCGTACCACTCTTCGTAGTAGTCGTTGCCATCACTGTGAAAGGTCAGTACATTTTCACCGATCAGAATAAATTTATAAATGCCTTTGGCAATCAGCAGGTCAATGATATTTCGTTTGAGGGTTTGAATATCATTTTCGATGGCATCGTTCCATTCGCCCAACAATTCGATGATGGCATAGTTCACTTCATAATCGACAAAAATAATTTTGATATACAGGGTTCGCGAACCGATCTCATCCCATTGCGGATGTATGTAATAATTGTACACGGTATTTGAAAATTCAAATTCACTGTAAACAGTTCCGAAAAAAGGCGACAGTTCATCTTCCTCTGCTGTGTAAAGATGACGCCAGTTATAATAAGGTTCTATCGTGTGCATTATGAGTAGTTAGTGGGAAATAGTAAATAGTAAGGCGTAAATAGTAAATAGTAAATAGTAAATAGGTTGGGGTGAATAGTTCGTTCGCCAGGCGGAGAGTTCTGGATATTGAGCGGTGTGAGGTGAAAGCAACCCATCTAATTTTTAATGTTAAGTAAGGTATTATTGTGGGAAGTCTTCTCATTTTCAAATTTTCAGTCGCCGCAGCGGGTACTCTCAAATTGACAATGCCCTGTCCAGATCGTTCATAATATCCTCCACATTTTCAATTCCCACACTCATCCGGATCAAACCATCCGTGATGCCACTTTGCAATCGTAACTCACGCGACACTCCTACATGGGTAGTGCTTGCAGGATGTGAGATGAGCGTATCGCAGGTACCGAGGGAAACTGCGCTACAGCAAAGTTGTAATCGGTTGATCAGCTTTTTACCTGCTTCAAAACCACCCTTCACTTCAAAACTCATCAGTGCGCCGGCATGCTTCATTTGCTTTTTACCCAAGTCGTGATCGGGATGCTGTTCGAGACCCAGATAATTGACAAAGCTGACAGCAGGATGGGTATTTAAAAAATGGGCCACCGTTTCGGCATTACTGCAATGGCGCTGCATTCTGATCTCCAGTGTTTTTAATCCGCTGTTGAGTAAAAAAGCATCAAAGGCATTTGAATTAGCTCCGAGCAGCCGAAAATGCTTGGTTACTTTGGTATTCATCCATTCAAGATCGCGGCCCAGCAGTACTCCTCCGATGGCGGTGCCATGACCATTCATAAACTTGGTGGTAGAATGCATTACAAAATCAACCCCATACTGAAAGGGCTGTTGCAGATAAGGTGTGGCAAAGGTATTATCGACCGACACTTTACAATGATACTGATGTGCAAGTGCCGTCAGTGCTTCGATATCTACACATTGTAAGGTCGGATTGGCGGGCGTTTCGATGTAAAGCAGACGGATCGAAGAATCGTTTTTCAAAACATCTTCCACCTGGTTGAGATCTTTAAAGTCGGTGATGATCGTTTCGATATTCAGGCCCGGCAGTACCTTGTCTATCAGTTCCTGCGTGCCGCCATATAATGAAAAATGCGTCAGTACTTTTTCGCCGGCCTTCACATTGGCCAGTACCAGCGTCGCAATGGCTGCCATACCCGATGCATGCAAGATCGCTTTCAATTTCAAGGGCTGTCCCGCTTTATCTGTCAATCCGTAAGCCTCCAGCGCAGCAATTTTTTCTTCGGTCTGATTACCGGTCGGGTTACCAAAACGACCATAAATATAGCCTTTTGCTTTACCGGTAAACAAATCGACGGCTTGTTCGGCACTGTCAAACAGGTAAGTGCTTGAGGCATAGATGGGCGTAATATGACTATTGTGTTTTTCAGCTTCAAAGCCTGCATGCACGCAGCTTGATCCAAATCCTATGGCGGGTTTTTCTTTCATGTCCGCAAAGGTATTATATATTTTTATCGGATTATCTTTACCGCATGAAAGAAATATTGCTTGATTACGCGAGATACAATGTATGGGCCAATGACAGGGTGATCGAACTGCTGCATAAACTGGACGATAACGCACTGGATCAGGAACTGGGTGGAAGTTTTGGTACCATCAGGCAAACCGTCTATCATATCTGGGGCGCAGAAAGTATCTGGTATCAGCGTTTGCAGATGGCAGAGCATCTTATGATACCTCAGGAAGGGTTTACAGGCACTTTTGCAGAAGCCTGCGCTGCGTGGCTGGCGGTGTCGAAGCAGTACATAGCCTATATTGAAAAGCAATTTGACGACCGCGGTTTTGAGCATGAATTTGTGTATCGCAATTTAAAAAAAGAGCGATTGAAAAGCAAAGTGTGGGAAGCCCTGCATCATTGTCTCAATCACAGCACTTTTCACCGTGGGCAACTGATAAATTATGCGCGAATGCTGGGACAGAATAAAATTCCGGCTACCGATCAGATCGCGTACAGCAGAGAACGGAAATAAAAAAAACCATAAACGGGATCAGGCTAAATCCGGGGTTGATTCTCAATTAACTTTATTTGGTATCTTCGCTTCAATAAAATTTATCCCATATGAAAACCATCTTCATGATGTTGTTGCTGTTGCCTGTTATTCAGAGGGGATATGCACAAAATAGAAATCTGACTTCAGAAAAATTTGAACGGAATAATGGCATCGAGGTAAATGCCGGAGGTCATGGTATCTTCTATTCATTTGGCTATGAACGGTATCTACTCAATACTAAAAAATTAAAACTGACAGCCAAATGCAACATGGCCTATTATCCGCCCAAACTGGATCTGGCGCGCACCCTCTGGATACCGATAACGGTGAATGGCATTTATTCATTTGGCAAGCATCATGCAGAACTTGGTGCAGGCCTTATGTTAGCTAAAGACCATCTTAATTTAAATTTTAAGATGCAGAATACGATTGATGGTGATGCACAGATATTTCCGGTCTTTTCAGCAGGCTACCGTTATCAAAAACCAGCCGGCCGCTATTATTATAAGGTCATGTTTACACCGGTAATGGAATACAGCGAAACGTTTTCCGATTTCTATCCACTGGGTGGCCTCACCTTCGGGTACACTTTTTAGATTCGTACTCCTAAACAAAAGACTATTCAAAAATACATTATTGCAAATGAATCTGTGAGCCGTCCCTATTACCGCGATCACCTGCATCACGACTCCTTGCTTTTACTTACCTTTTATACGACCGCTTTCTTTTTCTGCACCGGCCTCACGCTCGCGCCTTTTAGCCACTTCTGCACTGCCAAACCTGTAGGTGAGATTGAGACGCAATTGCCGGCTTTCGTAGTTGCCGTTTGCATTTACATACAAACCGGAGAAGTTGCTGATCGCATACCAGCGCTGGGTTTTAAATACATCTGACAAACTAAGTTTTGCTGTCAACTTTTTCTGCAACAATAATTTTTGTAAACCAATATCTGCACTGCCCATCGGTTTCATTTTAAAGGTTCCGCCCCAGTAGTTCGGCCCTGTAAACCAACCCGAAATATTCACTGAAAAATCTTTGGGTAAGGTGAAAGTATTATCAGCATAGAACGTATAAGTATAATAAGTATTACTGAGTTTTCTGCCCTCAAAATCTGCCTGCAGTTTATTGTAATTTGCGTTCAGGTTAAAATAAATCATCCACCATTTTTTGACAGGGGCAGGAAAAGAAATATTGACGCCGGCAATATCCATGGAAGCAAAGTTTTTTTGCGTCACATAGGTACGCGAAAACTCAGTGGTATCGGTCGTTTGCATAAACATGTCCTTTACACGGCTATAGCTGAGTGAGGTGGTAAAATACTGTTTAAAGGTATGCGTCAGGTCGAACGAATTGGTGTACTGAGGCCGCAAAAATGCGTTGCCTTTTTCATAGGTCAGCTCGTCAAGCTTATTCTCAAAAGGGTTCAGGTCCTGATAATTTGGACGGTCTATACGACGGCTGCCGGTAATGCCAATAGAGTGATTGCTGTTGATGGTATAAGAAATTCCGGCGCTGGGAAAGAGGTTGAGGTAGTTTCTTTTCACCGTGTCGTCATTGGCCGGAAATGCACTACTGAGCTGCCCCTTCGAAATGGTTTGCTCAGCCCTCAGGCCCAGTTGCAACGATAATTTTTCAGCGAAGCTGCGCGAATAATTCAGGTAGGCTGCATTTACATTTTCGATGTAAATAAAATGGTTCGAGCGGTTCAGATTTAAGGTATCTGTATTATTCACCACATCATAAAACTGAAAATCGTTATCCGTTTTTACATAGGCCGTTTTTACACCCAGCCCCAGCTTACCTTTGAGGAAATTCTGTTCGTAGTCGGCTTTGGCAGTATAGATCGTGATCAGGGTCGGTGTAAAATTTCGGTAGACCGATCGACTGAGAATACCGGTCTCGGTAGGATTCCAGTAGGTGTTCGGTTGGTAGCTTTTGCTTTGCGCATCAAAATTTCCGTAATCAAGGTCGATGTTAAAACTGCGTCCTGCGGTGTCTTCATACTTATAGTTCAGATTAATTCCTGCATTCAGGCTATTTCCTGCAATGGAATTTGTGGCAGTCAAAACCTTATCTGTCGGGGCACCCACCGGGTTGATATAAGTTTTACTGCTGCTTCTGAAATCGCCCTGATTCAGCATCAGATTTGCCATCACACCGATCACATTTTTACTGTTGATATAATAATCGGCTCCTGCCTTGATGTTATGCGTACTATTCTGATTCACATTTTCAGATTTAAAATCATAATGCTGGGCATTCTGTGTACGGTCGAAGTTTTGAAAATTAAAATTCTGCCCTTCATTGAAACTATAATTTCCAAACACATTCACCTGTTTGTCGCGGTGGTTTAAGTTGAGGGCAGCGCTTTCTTTGAAATACTTTCCGTAGGCAGCTCCAAGATTGAGACTGCCATTGGTTCCAAATTTTTTATTCTTCTTCAGTTTAATATTAATGATACCCGCATTACCCGACGCATCGTATTTGGCCGATGGATTAGAGATGAGTTCTATACTTTCTATATCGGACGATTGCATATTTTTCAGCATAGCCGCCAGATCTTTGGCACCCATATAGGTGGGTTTGCCATCGATATAAACCAGCACATTGTTTTTGCCCCGCATTTCAATATTATCATCTTTATCTACCCGCACACCCGGACTTTTGCGCAGCAGATCAAGGGCGTTGCTACCGGCCGCATTAATACTTTGTTCTACATTAAAAACTGTTTTATCAGCCTTCACTTCTATCATCGGTTTTTTACCCACGATTTTCACTTCGTTTAAGGCCTTGTTTGAGGAAGACAATATGATCTCTTCTTTATGATCGGTATTTTTATCATCGATCGAAAAAGGTGCCGAATAATATTTCTGAAAACCTACGGTACTCGAACTGATGATATAAGATCCGGACTCTACCGGTTCAAATTTGTATTCACCTTTGTCGTTGGTATAATCGCCCTTTACCAGCGATGAATCTTTGCTGTTGAGCAACAATACCGTGACATAGGAAAGCGGCTTGTTTTTCTGATCTTTCACGATACCGCTGGCTGATTTTGCAGACACGCTGAAACTGAATGAACATAATAGACAGCAGACAATTACTGAGGGGATGGAGTATAAACTTTTCATACTAAGTACAATTTTCTGCGCCAAAAATAGGACTGCAGCTCATTGTAAAATCGAAGTTGGTATGAGTGGAAAATAGTTAGTGATAATTGGTAAAAATGCTATTGCACGACGATGGTATCTGCACCGCTTATTTTAATCACATGACAGCAGTCAGCTTTTACAGTAAAAGTATCCTGCTTTACCGTGGTATTATTTTTAATTACTTTAAAGATCACTTCATTGGGCGTATTTACACCCAGATCATCCAGATTGCTGTCGTCAATATAAGTGTACATACTCTCGCCGGGGATGGCAGCGCTGCTCTGTGTATTGATCAGTTGCATGTCAGTGCTGTAGGTCTCCACTTTGTCAGGCGTATAAGCAGCCCCGTTACTGTCTTTCAGAAACACCGTCAGCATTTTAAAATCGGCCGTACAGATAGCGCCTGTGCAGGAATCCGGTATCCGCTTATTGCCGCATGAGCAGAAAAAAATTGCAAATAGTAAGTAACAGATTCCGGCGTATTTTTTCATCATCAATGATTTTACAGTTTGTAAATTTCGTGAAAAAATCCGGATGCCCTGTATATTTTTTTTCTTGTTTACATGGTTTCTGTCCCCACACAACACGTAGAAAAGTAGTTGCTCAATTGAAAAAGTGCAAAACATCAAGTATCTTTACGCAGGTCTAACGCCGACTACTTAACCATGCGAAACAAATTGTTGATGTCTCTGCTGATTGCCTTGTGTACTTTTGCATCCTGCAAGAAACAGGAAACATTTACCTGTCATTGTTTTTCTTTCGTAAATGGAGGATTTGAGGGTGACCGGCCAACGAAAGGAGAAAAAGGAAAAGGACAGGAAGCATGCAGTGAATTGGCTTCCCAAACACCTGATTCCGAATGCACATTGAAATGAGATTTTTAATGCGCTTGACACTACACTTATACTATCGGTTGGTGTCCCCACCAACCGAAATTGCAGCCTTGTTTTACAGACAAATAATTGTATGCTTAGCTCAAGGGTGGTTGGTGATGACACCAACCACTATCGGAAACTGCCCGCTTGTGCTTTCTTCATTGCACTAACAATTGGTAAGTTGACGCAGCCTGTAATACAATTATAGCTAATCAATTTTCAAAATACTGTTACTTAAGAGCTTTTCACTATTTGAAATGATATTATAAATATAAACACCAGGGGACAGCAATCCCAAGTCTACTTTGGTATCGGGATAGCTGATAGGTTTCGTTATAACAGTTTGCCCATTCGAATTCAATATTTGAATAAAACCACTGATTAGATTATCAAAATGAAAATCAACAAATTTCTTAGCGGGATTAGGATATACTGTAAGTGAAAGCATATTTTTCGGATTCTGATGTGTCAAGTTTAAAGGAGCTAAATTTCCTGTACTGTCGAGTGAAAATATCAAAGGCTTCATCACTTGCATATTTATTACTTCAACTCCCACTACTGCCACGCCATTGTTTGGCAATCTTGTCATTGTATACGGTGTAATTACGCTACTAAGACTAACTACAAACTTTTGCCATTTGATATTATAAATACTATCAATTGCAGTGATATGTATAAGATAACGGTTTCCAGGTACATTTTGTTCAGCATATAATGTAAGTATATGATTTTTATCATCCGTCAGCAGGCTTGTAATTTGAGCCTCAGTTTGACCAACATTATTAGAATCATTTTGGTCATAAATAGGATAGCTATATAATTTTTTCAAGGTGTCGTTATCCAAATCAATTTCAGAAATGCCATATTTGCGGGAAGCAGGATTTGGAAATTGCGAAAAAAGTAGTGAAATCGTAGAAATATAGCTAGCGGTCATTCTTTTGATATTACCAAAAAACGTATTTGACGTTACCTCATAATAATGTTTTTACTTTGTTAGTTGGTAAGTACTCCATGGGTCGGTCATTAAATTTTTTACAAACACAAAGTTGGTATCGAAGTTATAAATTTTAGGGATTGCCACCAAAGTCGGTGGGTAATTTAAGTAATTAACACTGTCCCACCTTCTTTGTATATATGATTTGAATTTACCATTATAAACAAAACAATCCAACACTGACCCTACCGATTGCGTATCATTTCCATTACCGTGTATTTGCACCAATTTCAGGCTA
>JADYYU010000099.1 GCA_020853515.1 Chitinophagaceae bacterium
GAGCAGGA
Source organism: Chitinophagaceae bacterium (assembly GCA_020853515.1). GTDB lineage: Bacteria > Bacteroidota > Bacteroidia > Chitinophagales > Chitinophagaceae > OLB11. The sequence continues at coordinate 9 of JADYYU010000099.1, forward strand.
TAAGCTGAAAGAGCATGCGCAACAACTGATCGCTGAAAAGGAAGAAGTACTCAGTCTCAAACAAAAGGAACTGAAAAGGATCATTGACGAAACGGAGAAAGAAGAAAAGGATCTGCTTGTCAACAGACAAAAATCGGCCGATGCTGTAGAACCCCGCTTATTACTTGCTTACAGCAAAATCAGAAGTAACTTCAGAAATGGCCTGGCTGTTGTACCCGTAGAAAGAGATTCATGTGGTGGTTGTTTTAACGTAGTGCCGCCTCAACGTCAGTCTGAGATCAGATTACGCAAAAAAATGATCATCTGCGAACACTGTGGTCGTATTATCGTTGACAGTGAACTGGTAGATAATATCACCATTTAATTTTTAAACTCATTTTATCTTATAAATAGCGTCCCTGTGGCGCTATTTTTAGTAAATTTACGCCGGCCCGCAGTCATTAAAATTGCATCATGCAACTATTTTCATCCAAATACCTGTACACCGCTGTCCTGTTGGCCTTCGTTCAAATGGCAGCAGGGCAGAGCTTTCAGTTTACCCCCAATTGCAAAAATGCGTATCAGGCTTTTATGAGCATGAAGATCGAAGAAGGCAAGGCTTGTTTACTGAAGGAATTGAGCAGTAATCCGCTCAATTATTTGCCGGTTATTATCAGCAACTATGAAGATTTTATTTCGCTGACTTTTAATGAAAACCCCGCAGAATATAAGCTCAGGAAACCGTTGCAGGAGAAGCGGATCAAACTGATCGAAAGCGCTGACCACCGGTCGCCCTGGTACCTGTTTGGGAAGGGAGTGCTCTATTTTCAGTGGAGCGCTATTCAAATTAAATATGCCGACTATTGGGATGCTGCCTGGGATTTCAGAAAGGCTTTTCTTCTTTTTAAAGAAAATAAAAAACTGTTTCCTTCCTTTGCATACAATGATATCTTTATAGGCTCACAGGAAGCTGTTATCAGTACGATACCGTCAGGATACAAGTGGATCAGCAAAATACTGGGCATGAAAGGCAACATGAAGAATGGGTTGAATTTGCTCAGCCGCTATATCGCGTCAAATAATACCGGTTTTCGCGAAGAGGCCATGCTGTATTTTGTGTATCTGAAAAATTATCTTGAGAATGATATTGATGGCGCTGCACAGGTGATCAAAACATACAACCTCGATACCAGGAACAATCTTTTATTTGCATTTATGGCCGCTAACCTTGCGCTGAATAATAAAAAGGCAGCAGTCGCAGAGAGTATTTTGCTCAACCGCAATATGTCAAAAGAGTATATCTCCTTTCCAATGCTGGATTACGAAATGGGGGACGCCAAAATGAAACGACTTGATTATAGTGCTATTACCTATTTTGACAAATATATTAAAACCTCCAAAAGTAATTTTTATATCAAAGATGCCTGCTATAATATAGCCCTCTGTTATTATTTACAGGGCAAAACAGAACTGGCGAATCAATACAAACAAAGAACAAAAAGTACGGGCAAAACAGAATCGGACGCCGATAAACAGGCGCAAAAGAATGCATCACAACCTTTTCCGCAAAAAGATCTGCTCAAAGCCAAACTGCTGAACGATGGCGGTAATAATGAGCAGGCACTTGCCATTTTGCTCGGGTTGAAGGAAATTCCCGTCGCTAATCAGCTCGAATATTACTATCGGCTCGCACGTGTTTATGATGAATTGGATGATTTTGAAAAGGCTATCAGCTATTATCAGAAAACAATAGAGTCGGGCAAAACATCTACCGAATATTTTGCGGCACGCGCCGCCCTGCAAACCGGCTATTTGTATGAAAAGCGCGGAAATAGAGCGGAGGCCCTGCGGTATTTTAATATGGTGCTGGATATGGATGATCATGAATTTAAAAATTCGCTCGACCAACGGGCCAAGGCAAGCATTAACCGTATCAGGGGAAATTAAGCGCACAAATTTTTGACTGGTTTATGTTTTTTTACAGTAGGCCTGAGTATTTTTGTAAGGTGATAAAAAACCTATACATAAAAAACTTCGCTATCATAGATGAAGTCAACATTCAATTTGAAAAAGGACTGACTATTATTACCGGGGAGACCGGTGCCGGAAAATCTATCCTCATGGGAGCCTTGTCTCTTGTACTGGGCGAACGTGCCGATAGCGGCATTCTGAATTTGCAAAAGGACAAATGCATCATTGAAGCCAATTTTGAAATCGCGGAGAATGATGCCGCCAAAAAGTATCTGAGCGATCATGATTTTGATACAGATGACAACTTGATCATCCGGCGCGAAATCATCAGTAGTGGCAAGTCGCGCGTGTTTATCAACGACACACCGGCTACGCTCGCCGTGCTGAGCCCCCTCAGTCACTTGCTGCTCGATCTGCATCGTCAGTTTGAGACCGGCGAGTTGCAGCAGGTTACACATCAGCTTGCCATCCTTGATGATATTGCTTCGCATAAGCAACTGCTGTCTACGTATGAACAAACATATCAAAACTGGAAGAAAGCGGAAAAGGAATACAACGCGCTTGTAATTAAAAACAAGCAGATCAAGCACGAACTTGATTATAACTCGTTTACCTTTCAGGAAATAGATGCACTGGCACTGAAAGAAAATGAGATTGAGCAGATTGAATCGGAACTGATACTGCTCGAAAACGCAGAGGCCTTTAAGCAGAGTATGCAATCGGCCATGCTGCTCCTCAATGACAGTGAAACTCCGGTGATCGCTGGCATCAAGCAGGTGGTTCAATCGTTGGAAATTCAAAGTAAAATAAATCCGGCTGTTCAGGCATTGTCCGCCAGACTCAGTTCGAGTCTCATTGAAATAAAGGACATCCACGCTGAAATTGAAAGTGAGTACGAACGCGCCTTTTATGACGAAGAAAAAATTGCCTTGCTGCACGAAAAATTGAACGAAGCGAACCGCTTGCTCAAGAAGCATCATGTAAAAACGACCGATGCGCTGTTGCAGATCCGCACTGAACTCGAAGAAAAAATAATGCAGGCCCAAACAGCCGATGATGAGGAAGCTGCGCTGGCGGCACAATCTGCAGACTTTTATAAACAGTCAAAGGAGTTGGCTGCAAAAATTTCCGTTAACCGGAAAGCGCAGCAATCACCGATCACACAAACAATGAACAGTTTGCTTAAAAGAGTGGGCATGCCCAATGCCGTATTTACCATGGACATCGAAGAGGCTCCCATTTCGAAAACCGGCACCGACAAAGTGGAATTTCTGTTTGATTCCAATAAAACCGGACAATTTAAGCCCATAGCGAAAGTCGCATCCGGTGGAGAATTAAGTCGTCTGATGCTTTGTATCAAGTCGATGGTGGCCGAAACGACCGCATTGCCGACCCTCATTTTTGATGAGATCGATACGGGTATCTCCGGGGAAACAGCGATACAAGTGGGCAATATTATGAAGCAACTTTCAGGCAAGCATCAGCTCATCAGCATCACCCATTTGCCCCAGATTGCAGGCAAGGCCAATCAGCATTTGTATATTTATAAAAAAGAAAATAACAGCGGACAGATCAACACATACATTAAAAAGCTGAGTGATGACGAACGCGTAGATATCTTGGCGGAGATGCTCAGCGGCAAGGAATCATCTGAAAGTGCCAAAGAAATGGTGAAGGAACTAATGCGTTAATTAAGCCGGTTTCAACAATACTTCTGAAGTGATAGCGACTCAAATATATTGTGACGTGATGCGACCGACATATCACACTTTCTATTAGTCCGCAAAGGGTATGACAGTTTTTTAAAATAATCAGTTCTGATCTTAATTCAGACTACGGAAATCAACCGGTACCAGTTTGCTCACGCCGGCTTCCTGCATGGTAACACCATAAATGACATCTACACTCGCCATAGTTTGTTTGTTATGGGTAACAATAATGAACTGCGAATTATTGGAGAACTTTCTGATCATATTGGTAAACTTACCGACATTGGCATCATCGAGCGGGGCATCTACTTCATCCAGTACGCAGAATGGTGCGGGCTTGATCAGATAAATAGCAAACAGGAATGCTGCAGAAGTGAGGGTTTTTTCACCCCCTGAAAGTTGTGTGATCGTACTCGGTTTTTTTCCTTTGGGCTGCGCATAAATTTCAATACCGGTATCCGCCAGGTTTTCCGGATCGGTGAGTTTCATATCGCACATATCATCTTGTGTAAACAAAGCATGAAACACCGTTTTGAAATTTTCTTTCACCTGTTCAAATGTGTCCTTAAATTTTTGATTGGCCGTTGCCTCTACTTCTTCAATGGTCTTAAGCAAGCTGTCCTTGGCATCATTCAGGTCCGCTTTTTGCTCCTGAATAAAATCATGACGGCCTTTCATTTCTTTAAATGCTTCCATGGCCATCGGATTGACTTCACCCAGATTGTCGATCCGTTTTTTTAATTTCTCCACTTCGGCATTCAGACTTTCAATGGTATCGGTGCCGCTTCGTTCCTGTTTTAAAACTTCGTCGAGGTCTAACTTAAATTCTACATGCAGGCGTTCCTTCATGGATGCCAGTTGCAGTTTCATTTCTGTCAGTTTATCCTTGATACGGTTCAGTTGCGCTTCACTTAATTCCTTTTCACGTCTCTTTTTATTAAACTCCGTTTCTTTCTCGGTGATCACATTTCTGAAATTGTAAAACGACTGATCTTTTTCGTTCAGCGTTTTTTCAAAGCCTTCTTTTTCCTGTAAGGCTTTATACAGATTTTCCTCGATCGTTTTCAGCAGGTTGCCGGTTGTCTCCAGTTGTTGCTGTGTTTCGATCAGTTGCTTTTTCAGTACAATGATCTTCAGATTCAGATCTTCGA
>JADYYU010000100.1 GCA_020853515.1 Chitinophagaceae bacterium
AGCCATCAGGAACCTTCCAATATCGCAGCATCAATGCATCTGACGGAGGACAATCATCTCTACAAATAAATCGTTCCAAATGAATAAGACAAAATTTTTAGGAGGACTGGTCGCCTTTTTGCTGTTTATCAACATCTGCTTGTGCGCACTCATGATCAACAGCCACTCAAAACGGGACCCCCATCAGGGGCCACGCGATCATATCATTAAAAAGCTGCATTTGAATGCATCGCAGATCGGTCAGTATGATATCCTGATAGCCGCACATCGTACTGATATCGATAGCCGGCAAAAAGCAATCGGGAATCTTAAAAACAGTCTGTATGCTTTACTCAAGGATCAAAACACCTCCGGCACCTCCGATACGCTCATCGTTCAGATCAATCGTTTGCAGAAGGAAATTGAGTACATTCATCTACGCCACTTCCGTGATATTCAACAATTGTGCAGCGCAGATCAGCAAAATTATTTCAATGAACTTTGCAGCGAAATCACACAACTTTTTTCACCTCGTCCGCCTGACAAAAAATAACGAAAATGAAGTGGTTTTACTTAAGTTTCATGTTTTTGATATCAACTGGCATCTGCGCTCAACCGCGCTTCGTAAGCTTTGCGCCTGTAGCGGATCATGAATCCCTCATACTGAATAAACTTTATGCGGACTCAAGTGATACTTTTCAGATCAGTACATTAAAATTTTATATTTCCCATGTCACCCTTAAACAAAAAGGCATACCCGTGTTTCAGGATGATCAGCGGCACCATTTGCTCGATGTCGCTGATACTTCCACTTGCCGGTGGATGCTGAACGTACCACAGAATCTTGCTTTTGATACTATCTCCTTTGAAGTCGGTATTGACAGCATTACAAATGCCGCAGGCGCACTGGGTGGCGACCTCGATCCCACAAAAGGCATGTACTGGACCTGGCAAAATGGGTATATCAATTTCAAAATAGAAGGGCGCAGCTCAAAGAGTACAGCCCGAAACGGAATGTTTGAATTTCATATCGGCGGATACAATGCGCCCTACAGCACTTTACAACAGATTTACTTTCCTGTTAACAGGCAAACTGAAGTCCTTATTTATCTGAATGTAGCCGCACTCCTTTCAAAAATTGATCTGACAACTCTACATCATATCATGATGCCCGGGCCCGATGCGCACCGGCTTTCGACAATCATCGGCAACCTTTTTTCTATCCAAAATCAATGAAAAAAGGAATTCTCTTTTTAATATTGCTATCAGGCCTGTTTATGGCCTACCGCTCAGATCATACAGAGGGTTTCCGGATACCGGAAGGCTTTCCGCCCCCTGTTTATTCCTTTGCTTCGAATCTGCTGACAGAAGAAAAAATACAGTTGGGCCGTGCTTTATTTTACGATAATCTGCTTTCGCGTAATCAAACGATTTCCTGCGCAAGCTGCCACTCCAATTACAACGCCTTTGCCCATACTGACCATGCACTCAGTCATGGCATTGACGACAGTATCGGAACCCGAAACGCACCTGCGCTGATCAACCTTGCATGGCAAAATTCATTTATGTGGGACGGCGCCATCAACCACCTCGATATGCAGGCCCTTGCGCCCATGCATAACCGGCTGGAAATGGATGAAAGCATTGAGCATGTAGTACAAAAACTGCAGGCAACTCCGGTCTATCGCAAACTTTATTATGAAGCATTTGGCGACAGCACCGTCACAGGCGAACATACACTAAAAGCGATGTCAGCCTTTATGCTTACCCTGGTGAGCGCCGGCAGCAAATACGACAGCGTAAAGCTGCACCGGTCGGTCTTTACTTTGCAGGAAAGCAAAGGTTATAACCTTTTTAAAACACATTGTGCAGGCTGCCATACCGAGCCAATGTTTACCAATTACTCGTTTCAAAACAACGGGCTGCCTGTTGACGAATATTTGCACGATGCAGGCAGGATGAGAATCAGTAAAAATCCGGGTGATTCGATGAAATTTAAAGTGCCCACACTGCGCAATGTTGAATACACTTTCCCCTATATGCACGACGGACGTTTCAGACAACTGTCGGAAGTCATCAACCATTACAATCAGGGCATCCGCAGCAGTTCTACCCTCTCACCCCTTCTCAAAAAGCCAATGCAGCTAACTTCTGAACAAAAAGTAGATCTGATTGCATTTTTACTGACACTATCCGACAAACATTTTATCTTTAACGCAAAACACGCATACCCCCGCAACATTTTTTTTCCTCAGGCGAAGGAATCAAAATAAATAATCGTCTAACATCAAAAATCAAACATATTATGTACAAAAAAGGCATCTTCCTTATTTCCATTGTTTTGCTTTCGTTCGCAAATTCATTTGCCCAGCCTGCCTTAAGTGCATGGTTGCAAAATACCAACGGCACCCTGAGCAGACATTACGTAAACGGAAATCAAACTCCCATTCAAGACAATGATTCAGTGAATGTGCAAACCGTGCTATACTCACCTAACTGGGTGTACGTTCGCACCAAAGGGCAGCCCTCGTATGTTACGGGTCCTTTCTTAGACGGAAATCCTTCCATTGCAACCAACCAGAATGCCATATTTAAAATATCACGCAATCCGGTACAAAATACAGGCGTTCCTTCACCAACTACCGGTGGCAATATCGGCATTTTCATTAACGGAGTCGCCTTGTTCGATTATCGCGACGGCGTATCGTGGAGTGTTGCTGCGAATGCTTTGAAAGGCGGTCCACTGGGCGGAGCCGGCGATAATGTATGGAACCGGGATGCGGTGGTGGCCGAAAAAGGCGGATTCGATTGTTCAAAAGGTCATCCGGCCATGGGCAACTATCATCACCATCAAAATCCTTCAGCCTTTAAACTGGATCTCAATGTGATCTCGACCATTTGTAATTTATATGATGCCGACGGACTTTATAGCATCGACAGCAATGTGCATTCGCCTTTGATCGGATTTGCCTATGACGGATTTCCAATTTACGGGGCTTATGCCTACAAGGAAGTAAATGGAACTGGTGGCATTGTACGGATGAAATCAAGTTATAAACTACGCAATATTGCTGTCAGAACACAGTATGCGGATGGCACACCGGTAGCGGCAGGCCCTGCAGTTGGAGGCAACTTTCCGCTGGGATATTTCAGGGAAGATTACGAATATGTACCAAC
>JADYYU010000101.1 GCA_020853515.1 Chitinophagaceae bacterium
CAGCAAATGGAAGGCAAACAGTTGATTGACTTCTAGGTCATTTATAATAAACAATTACTGGCTCTTATACAATTGATACCTGAGCACAAACTAAACCGAAAAATAAAAACCAATGCTTTATTTTCGATCGGTTTTTTGATCAACGATTATGTCAGTCATCTCGAGCATCATCTAAAACAACTGCTTCCTGCTTGGAACCCTGCCAGTATTTGAAGTCAAACAAGCAATTTATAATCTGAAAGCCAATATTAAATTTCCATGTAGTGAATCAACGCAGTTCCTAAAATATTAATGATGACACCTCATACCACTTCCAGTCATTCTCAAAAAATATCCTACTTTTACGCTTCTTAAAACATTCCAGTTAACCTTTGTGATATGAACACAGCTAAAGAACCCACATTCGCATTTGGCGAGGGAAAGATCAGCGGATATGCATCCATCTTTCTGGCCCTGCTCTCCTTTTTTGCAATATTCTGTTTCAAATTTCCTGAACTGCTAACCTCTCCCGAATTTAGGGAAGTCTATACCGGCGAATCGATGAAATATTTGCTGGCAGCCTGCATCATTGCGTCTTTCTTTTTTGCAGTCCTAAGTTTTTTATTAAGTCAAAAAAAGAGCTGGGCATTGATAGGCATCCTCATTTCAGTCAGCAGCATTTTACTGGGTGGCTTTACGGTAGAAGCCCGATCGGTGAATGCTACCCAATGGCATTTAGGTCTCGACTGGCTATTACTCGATCTGCTACTGATGGCACTAATTTTTATTCCCATCGAAATGGTATGGCCTAAAAAAAAGGAGCAGTCCCGTTTTCATCCTGAATGGCGCACCGACCTGGTTTACTTTGTAGTCAGTCATTTATTCATACAGTTTTTCGGCGTTATCGCCCAGGCGCCCGCCAGTTTATTTTTTGGCTGGATGGGGCTTTCCGGTTTGCATAACTTTGTACAATCATTGCCCTTTGCGCTTGAATTATTCCTGGCTTTCTTTCTGACTGATTTTTGCCAGTACTGGGCGCATCGATTCTTTCATAGTCATGCGTATCTGTGGCGCTTTCATTCGGTGCATCACTCTACGCAGCATATGGACTGGCTGGCCGGTAGCCGTACCCATTTTGTCGATATTTTTGTAACACGTGCATCCGCTTTTATTCCACTATACGTCTTTGGTTTTTCTCCATTGGTGTTTAATATTTATATTGTGTTTATGGCCATACATGCTGTTTTGATTCACGCCAATACCCGCATCAATTTTGGATTTTTAAAATACATTTTCGCTACGCCGCAATATCATCACTGGCACCATTGTGAAGACCCGAAATATTATGGAAAGAATTTTGCGACCATCTTTCCTTTCATCGATAAAATATTCGGCACCTATTATCTGCCGGGCAATACCTGGCCCGAAGGTACCGGACTGCATGAAGCAAATTATCCGAAAGGTTATGTGAAGCAACTGGTATATCCTTTTACAAAAAGTCCGTTTGATAATGATTTGAAAATGGAAGAAAGGGCCAGGCGCTGATAGAGTGCCTATTGATATTTTCAGCATAAAAAAGCATGCTGAATTTGTAGAAATGCTTAAACAGTTTGATCAATTTCTTTTCATGAATCAGCAGCATTCATTGTACAAATCCATAAAAAAAACCTGCAAGAATTTCTCACAGGTTTTACTATTTGATCAATGATATTTTTATCTTCTTGAAAAAATTCTGAGGATATACCAGAACAATAACATAAAGGATGAAAACAAGCCCAATGCTGCTCCCACATACTGGTCTGTGCGATAATTATGCAGCAGATTAGATGTTTGATATAAAATAGAACCACCGGCTACCAGACACATCGCGGCTGAAAACCAAAGTCCCAGATCGAAACCGAAAATAGCCCCGGCCACTATTAAACCGAGCGATACAAAACCAGCCACGATCAGCGCTGAGCGCAAAAATGAAAAATCTTTTTTTGTAACAAATACAATGGCACTTAATCCGGCAAACAAGGCCAGTGTTACGATCAATGCTTGATTGAATGTGTTGATACCGCCCGGAGAAAGTTCGACAATGATATAAAGTAAAGGCATGAAAATGATCGCCTCGATCACGATGTATAAACCAAGACCCAGATACTGTTTGTTTCTGTCTTCTGCGTGAGCAAAATTAGTAGCCAGCATACTTACCAGCCAGAATCCTCCGATAACAAACAGCCAGACGAATTTTGTACCCACCATTGCCATGATCACTGACTCCGGCACCAGTTTGAGCAGGAGGGCTTCAAGGATTAAAAAGATAAGCAGCGAGCCTGCCAGATGTCCGTACGTTTTTTTGTAAAAGTCAATACGCTCAATGTCGGTGCTGGGGTATTGAACTGAATAATCCTGTTGTTGCATAATATTATTTTTTTGCTAAAATACGGCTTTTAGTGAAAACAAAAAAACATTCCATGCCACTGACATAGCTGATCAATAATCATTTTGATTTTGAAATGAATTGACTGGCATTTGCTTCCTAAAGTGACAGACCCTGACAGCTAGCCCTGATAGGAGCTACGCACCTTGTGCGGCGGATAGCAGGAATCAGTTTGATCAGGTTAAGCTGCCGGGCTCCAACACAAGCTAATTTAACATACGCTCACGGATATATTTAACCGGTGAACTGCCAAAACTTAAGAAGGTTTCATGAAAATCTTTGAGGCTATAATTGTCGCCTTTCTTCTTTTTGTACTCTGCCCTTAAAGCCAGAATAGCCGTCGCTCCGGTATAATAGGAACATAACTGCACCTGGGAAAGGGTGGCCCGGTGATACTTTTCCTCCGCCTGCGCAGTGGTTTGAAAGCACTCATTGACCAGCAAATGTAAAATATCGGCCTTCTGTTTTTGCAAACAATGCAGGTCGTAATCAACAAGCACATTGGCCAGTTCGCGCAACTTCAATTTATATAAAGCCATTTGCATTTCAGGTGTATGATCGCCCCATCCGTTTTCTACCATCATACTTTCGGTGTACACCGCCCAGCCTTCGATCATAGCGCCGTTCTGAAAAACAGACCGCACAATATCTGCAGATTTTTTATTGTTGTAAATTCCCTGCACACAATGTCCGGGCACAGCTTCGTGGATCGATAATAACTGCGAGGCAAAATTATTGTACTCACGAAGGACACCTTCTGCCTTTGCTGCCGGAAACAATGTAAGATCGTCGATATTATAATAAGTGGTACCGGCTTTCTGGTAAGGTGGCTTAAAATCGGCACTGGCCACACTAAAGCCCCGCGCATATTCCGGCATGATACGCACTACGATGGGTGTGCCGGCTGTATCAAAATCAAACAGTTTCTTCTCGATGATAAATTTTTTCAGTCTGTAAACATGACTGCTCAGCGAATCAAAAAAATCGGCAGGCTTCGCGTGCTGCAGTTGTATTTTATCCAGTACCTTTTGTACCATCAGCAAACTGTCATCAGGCCTGCGCTCACCCGGAGCATATTTTTTCCATAGACTGTCGGCCAGCAAGTACATTTTTTGGTGATACATACTTTTGTCTGCGAGGGCTGTTTCATAAATCTGCTGTGGCGTGAGATCGGTCCCCAGATCATATTTAAATTTTTCAGCAAACAAGTCTTTGCCTATGCGGAAATCACGAAAATTCTCTGGTTGATTATGCAGTCTGGCATTCAGCGCCGTGACAAATGTCTTGATCGCTGTGGTAGTCATGCTGATATTTTGCTGAAGTGCTTCCTTTTCAATGTCTGTTAATTTCGATTTGGCAATTGAATCCTGAAGCGCTTGACCAAACACAGACAGGCCACCTTTGTTTTGTGCTGCAGACATTTCAAGATGCTCTCTGGTTGGCTGCTTTAGCATGTGCAGTGCTGCGGCATAGTAGGCATCGGCATGACTGATATGCTGAGAAAGAATTTTGAGACGTTCATCGAGCGGTGCGTAAGGTTGATTTAAAATATAATCGCATTCGCCGCTGATATTATACAGCGAAGCATC
>JADYYU010000102.1 GCA_020853515.1 Chitinophagaceae bacterium
AAAGCACAATTCTTAGAATTATTTGCCAAAGTATAAATCCTTCTTTTGCGATACAGGCAATAGCGCAGCACTTTATGAAGTCGCAACCACACTTCATGAGTTGTCAGAAATTTGAGGCAATTGGCACTGGTATATTTGTTTCAAATTAAATGATCATGAAACAAATAATTCTTACAAGCATACTGCTACTGACCATTAACTTAGTCAGCATTGCCCAGGGTAACCGAACCTATTACAAAAAGACATTCAAGACCACGAAAATACCGCTTTCGCACCCAATGAATCAGAGCGGCAACCAAATCGTTATTAAAAATGATACCGTTGTTTGTCCGCGCGGCGGCAATAATATAATGCTGGTTTACAAACTATTTTATAATACCGATGCAGCATCGCAATACAGAAAAGGCATATTAGTAATGGGCAGCGGAAATAATGAAACTACACCCACTGAAGGAAGTTTGAACGGAGCATCCGAAAATGCACTTTGCAACAAAGCGGTACAGGATGGATATGTGGCGGCTATTGTGCGATACACTGCCGGTCCGGGCATTGCAAACTGGAATGCAAGTGCGCAGTTACTGGCTGCTGATTTTGATGCATGCCTGTCAAATATCTCGACTAAATTTAATATCCCAAAATCAAACAGTGTTGCAGGTGGTGTTTCGTATGCCGGATTTATGCTGCTTACAGCAAACGCATACTATTCAACACTTAATTATTGCAAAGGCATTCTGGCTCCCTGTAGTGCCACTTCCACCGATGCAGCCTCTAAATTTAAGGTGCCTGTATACAATATCTGTTGCAAAGGCGGTCATGAAAACGGCAATGGAAATGAAACCGGCAGCGTATTATATAATGCCATCAATCCGGCTGTCAAAACCAAAAGCGAATGCATCATAGATAACAGTTGTCAAACCCACTGCGGAAATAACTGGACCAATGAACTATTTCAAAAAATGCAATTCTGGCTACAGTAAACTTCGCATTACAGATCAAACAAGTAAAATAAAAACAACCCAATATGAAAAAAATAATCATCACCGTTCTTGCCATTCTTGCCATTCAGATGGCTTACGCCCAATCATACAGCGCATGGATCAGTGCGAGTAAAAATCCAACACTTCAGATGCGTTGGGCAACACAGAAAGATGCCAATAATTACAGCTACTTAATATTACAGTTCATCAGCAGTGTCGGATGCAAATTTAATGTCACCGCTACTTTATGCGATAAGGACGGAAAATCAGTAAATGGCTGGAAAGCGATTCGACTGATTAAAAACAAGCAGGCCACCTGCTCATTCAAAATAATGAATTCATGCACGAACGGATTCTGGTGGTGGTACAAAGATTATGCAACCACAGCAGTAAAATTCGACGACAATTAAAAAAAGTAACACGAACTCTCAAAACTAATATAATCATGAAGAAAATAACTCTAATTTCAATTGCAATGTTGCTATCGCTCTATTGCAGTGCACAAAGCAGACCAACATTTCAAAAATCAAATGGCCCTGGTCAGATTAACAAGAATGTTTCCACACAACCTATTCAAAAAACAACCAATACCTCGCTCCCTGCAAAAGGCAAATTAACTCTACGTTCAAACGGATTTATTAAAATGAAGCTGCGCTTGCCGTTTGCTGCTAAAGAAATGGAATATATGGTAAGAAAAGTTGGTCACTACTATATTTTGAACGATGACATTATTGTTGGCAATGACTTCCCAAAAACCCGAAGCTATAGCATTGATAACGGCATTTTTACCAACTACAAATGGGACAATGCGGAGATACCGGTTGTTATAGATAAATCCATTTTTGAAAACAATATGCAAAACATGGTAGTTGGTGCCTTAAACGAAATGAATACACAACTGGAATTAAGGATCGTTGCACGAACCACACAGGAAGACTATGTACGTATCGAGTTTTCCTCTACAATTTTAGGTAGTGGAGAATCTCCTGTCGGACGGCAGGGAGGTGAGCAGCCTCTCTTTCTTGCAAAATCTGCCACAAAAGCTACAGTCTGGCATGAACTACTTCATGCGGCCGGAATCTGGCATGAACAAAGTCGGGACGACAGAGATAAATTTATACAAATCAACGAAGCTAATCTGACAGATGGAGCAGAACATAATTTTCAGTATGAGTCCGGCAATAATCAAGGCGACTACGATTTTTGTTCTATCATGCATTACTCGGCAAACGCATTCAGCAAAAATGGTCAACCTACTATTGAATGCAAATCCAACAATACAACTGCACCTTGTCCGACATGCATGGGTCAAAGAACCGGGTTTTCAGCCCAGGATATCAAAGGACTCGACCAGTTTTACAATGAGGTCAGTCGGTTCGCCAGCCATTATAAATTTATACTCCCGCAAGCATCCTGGAGATTTTGCAATAAATGTAGTGGCATGTTTTTTGACGGCTACATGGATAAAGGATCATGCCCTGAGAAAGGTCAACATCAGGCAGCCGGTTACAACTTTCAATTGCCACATGATATTGCAGGAACTGCTACATCGCAAACCTCATGGCGATATTGTAGTAAATGCTATTTGCTTTTCTACAGCGGATACACTAATAAAGGCACATGCAATCAGGGAGGTGCCCATATCGCTGCCGGCTACAATTTCGTATTGCCACATGACGTTGCGGGCAAACCATCCACCCAATCATCCTGGCGCTATTGCAATAAATGCTATGTGATGTTCTATGATGGATACGCAAAAAAAGGGCTCTGTGCAGCCGGCGGGGCGCATACTTCAGCCGGATACAATTTTGTACTCTCGTATAATTAATTCCAGGTAAATAAGCACCACATAAAACTGTTGGCACCTGAAAGTAGTTATTGGTTTCAATTATCAGCGTTGAGTAAATAGTACCAAATGTGGAAAGCACCAGTAAAAAGCTGATAAAGAGGAATTTTATGTAGAATAGACAGCTACATTGAAATAGAGGCTACAAAAATAAGTATTCGATAAAAATCAACCTTTAAAATTAAAAAAAGGCTCAAAAAAAAGAAAGACTGCAGTTAAAAAACCGGCCCCTTATACAAACCTATCCTTAACACAACTAAAATAAATCATTTGAAAAGTAAAATAATATTCCTGTTCATTATACTACAGTCGGTGAACATTCATGCGCAAATGGCGGAACAGGAAAAGATGAGTAATCTTAAACGGATCAGTAGGGTCAGCGTGGTCGCCAAATATAGTTACGCTGAAGACACCACCGAATTTTTTGACCATTCTAAAACAAACTAATCGCAATGAAAAAAATATTAATGATCGCTTTCTTATCATGCATTGCATGCAGCCTGACAGCTCAAACACAAACGACTCCGAAAAAAGGAGGACAAAAAGTAACTGATGGCTCCAAAAAAATAAATGACAAAACCAGAGAATACAGCGAAACAAGCCTGGAAGCTTCAGAAAATATCAAGCAGTCTGCAGACAACCTGAAAGCGGTCGCCAATAACATCAAAGGTGTGGTAATGATTTTTGAACCCATTACCCGTCTGCATTTTTTTAAGAAAAAAAACAAATCACAATCGTCCGGCCCTTCTTCAAACCAAACCGCCAAATCCTTTGAAGGAAATAATAATAATGAAGAGAACGCGCCTCCACCCCCACCCGGTGAAAACCAATATGAAGAGGGCTCCACTGGCAACAATCAAAATGAAAACACCGGCACAGCAGGCAACTACGGCTCACCGGAAAACAGCAACTACAATGCTGACGGAACCATGAACTGCGGGCATCAGCATAATGCCTTATATGGCAATTGCATAAATCTGCTGCAGGGACAGGTGATCGGAATGGGTGAGGCCGCCGACAATCCCGGTAATATTGACCTGATCTTCTTTTCACAATACGACGGCAGCAGCTTTTCACTTTACTCACCTTATGAGGCTGCCAATGGCCTAAATGAAGGCAATTGGGCCGGCATCGGAAAATGGAGAGACCGCAACGAAACAGAAATAGCTCAAACAAAATTAACGATCGGTCAGTTTGAGAAAATCCAGACCAACTCGCAACTGATGAATGTGGTTAGAAATACGACAGGTTTCAGCGGATATTTTTTTACACCTAACAAAATGGATGGCAGGGTGTTTGCTGTAAAACTGATGCAGGATAACCGCGAAGTGAATGCATTGCTGGCTGTGTACACGCAATACGGAGGAGGAGGCACTAATGGTTACCTCAAAATTAAAATAAAAGTGCAGGGATTTGACCAGAACCAGGACGGCTATGCAGACCCCGCAGCTTATAACAGATAACAGGCAGAAACAATCAACTCATCTTATAGAATCTAAAATTATCTTTACATCAATCAACGTTCTAATACCATGAAATATACACTTACTTTCCTCTTCGTCGTTATCGCCACTCATCTGTTTGCAATCGACGGAAACCACACACCACTGATGGTTGTAGATCAGTTTGGTTATAAAGAGATTTCGAAAAAAATCTGCGTCATCAGCAGTCCGCAAGCAGGATACGATCTTACGCCACTGGCCGCAAACTACACACCTGGTGCCACTTTGCAACTAAAAAGAACTTCTGATAACAGTGTTGTTTTTTCAGCAGCGCCCGTCAGTTGGAATGGAGGCAATACGCATAATCACAGCGGGAACAAAATATGGCATTTCGACTTTTCGGCCTACACAACTCAGGGCAGCTACTATATTTACGATCAAACCAATAACACCCGTACCTATCCGTTTACGATTCACAATCAGGTGTACGACACGATCTTTATCAAAGCTCAGCG
Source organism: Chitinophagaceae bacterium (assembly GCA_020853515.1). GTDB lineage: Bacteria > Bacteroidota > Bacteroidia > Chitinophagales > Chitinophagaceae > OLB11. Next base: position 4,781 of record JADYYU010000102.1, read on the forward strand.
TTTTTATTATCATCAGCGATGTGGCGTTGCTAAAACGGCGGCCAATGCAGGAAACAACTATGCCGATGCTATTTGCCATTCCGGCGCCAATCAGGATCTGCATTGCCGAGCAGCATGGGATGTAAACAATGCAGCATTAGAAAAAAACATGAGCGGAGGCTGGCACGATGCCGGCGACTACAATAAGTATGTCACTTATGCAAGCAGGGCCCTTGAATATCTCTTAACAGCTTATGAGCAAAATCCGCTTGTGTTTGGAGATAATAACAATATTCCCGAAAGTGGCAATGGCATTCCGGATATTATTGATGAAATAAAATGGGAACTAGACTGGCTGTTGAAAATGCAGGAAAACGCAGCAGGTGCCAAGCAGGGAGCCGTGTATTACAAAACATCGGTTCAATGCTTTGAAAATACCGTCTCACCTCCTTCTGCCGATGGTAACGTGCGTGTTTATGGAGATATTTCGCAAAGTGCCACCCGATGTATTGCCAAAACAATGGCGCATGCCTGCCTGGTTATGAAAAAAATTCCGAATGTCAATGCATATGCCGATAATTTAATCACAAGCTACGCACCTAACCTGCTTTCAAAAGCTGAACTGGCGTGGACCTGGCTTACTGCGAACCCCAATCCTTCCTTGTACAATAATAGTGGATTTGGTGCCGGTAATGGTACATGCGGCCCGGGCGCTACTGCTACAGCTATTGATGAAGATTATGACGCACCCTGGCAGTCACCCGCATTTTATATGCAGGTCACCGAAAAAACACTCGCATCCGTTTACCTATATGCAGCAACCAACAATCCGGTGTACAGGTCATTCTTTGATGCTACCTATGGAAGCACGCATCCGATGCTATGGTATTTCTGGTCTCCTCATGAACAACGAACACAGGATGTCCTGCTATATTACACTTCATTACCTGTGCCCGAATGTCCGGCAGGGGTGCTGCCTACCGCTGCTGTTGTGAACGATATTAAAAACGTGGCCACGGCCGGCGTGTACTCCAACACAGGTAGTCCCTATTCATACACCAACTTATACAATGGAGGCAGCGGCAATCCTGTACCTAACAATCCTTACTTTGCTTACCTTCAGGAAGCAGACTACACCTTCAATAGTAACGAACCCATGTGCAACTTCGGCAATTTGTATGCAGGCACCAAATTTCACAATGCCGATCCTGCACATAATATTGAATATGAAAATTCGCTGGCGCACTTTGCGCATTACATACACGGTGTAAATCCTACCAACTGGGCATGGGTTAGCAATGCGGCAGGACTGGGAGCAGAAAATTCCTTACCTGAGATCTATCACGGCTGGTTTAAACATGGCTCTGCCTGGGACTGGGATACCGATGATGACTATACAGGCGACCAACTACCCTATAAAGGTCCACCGCCAATGTTTGTACCTACCGGAGTTTGTAAAGATCTGATCAATGGAAATGGCGGCGATGGCGTGCCTGCTTCTTTTCCCCTGTATCTCCAATTTGGCGGAAATGATCCCGTGATGAAAAAATACAGACTTTATAATAACCCCAATTATTTATCTTCTTTTAAAATGAATGAGGTTGGTTTATATGTGCAGGGCGCCTACATCAGGCTTCTTTCGAATCTGGTGACTACCAATACGCCGGTCATTGTGCTACCGGTTAAATACATTGCCTTGCAAGCCACCCTCAATACGGAAAATGATATTGCTTTGCAATGGCGCACATTTTCTGAACAAAACTGCAGGCAATATCATGTGCAACAAAGCACAGACAGTAAGCATTTTACAACAATAGCAACAACTGCAAGTCAGGCCCCCAATGGTAACAGTGCATCAGAATTAATCTACTTTGCATTAGATAAAACGCAGCGCAGCGGCCAGCTTTTCTACCGAATTCAACAGGAAGATTTTGATGGCAATTCCTCTTACAGCAATGTGGTTGATCTGATTAAAAATGAGGCTGCCATTATTAAATTATATCCCAATCCGGTGAATGACAAACTGGATGTTCATTTTTATTACCAAACAGCAAGTCCCCTTGTTATCACAGTTTCTGACCTGAATGGCCGGTCTGTATTGAGTCAGCAAGCCATGATCACAAAAGGCAACTTTACCTGCACGCTTAACCTTCAGCCTCTTCCGGCCGGAATCTATCATTTAAAAATTACTGAAAAAGGCAAGCTGGTCTTTCATGAAAAAATCCATAAAAATTAATCAGGCAATTTACAAATTGATCTTTTTTAAATTCCATTTTTGCGTGCGGCAAAAATCCAGAAAGTTTGGCAAGGTATATTCGAGCCGTTGCCAGGCTTTCTGACTATCGGGAAACACCACAATCGAACCCGGCTTGGTTGTTTGCGTTACGTTATTCAAACATTGTTCTGCACTGAGTTCTGTATCAAAATCACCACTGAGTACATCCCACATTATTATTTTCATTTTAGGAAACAGCTTTTCGATGCCTATGGCCTGTGCATAGCTGATGCGGCCATAGGGTGGCCGAAAAATATTACTTTTTATTAATTGACTTGCCTTGCCGATATTTTTAAAATAATGAAAATTCTCCGATTTCCAGCCGTTCAGGTGGTTGTAGGTATGATTACCCACTGCATGCCCCTCATCAAGGATGCGCTGATAAATATCGGGGTGTTCCTCCACATTTTTTCCGATACAAAAAAAAGTGGCTTTCGCATTAAATTTCTTTAATTCATCCAGTACAAAGGGCGTTATTGTCGGATGCGGACCGTCGTCAAAGGTCAGGTAAACACTGTTAGCATGATCTTTAATATGCCAGATGCATCGGTTATAAATAGCTTTGAGCAATACGGGGGTTTTGATCAGATAATTTCTCATTGTTTATACCGTATTAAAGTTTCGTAAATCATATTTACCACGCTGCACATTCTGTTGTAATCAAGGGTCTCGTATGTGTCCACATCATAATGATAATATTTATTTCTGAATGAGTTGGTATTTGTGATTTTAACGGTTGTATAGCCCATTGCGGCATAACTGTTATGGTCGCCTTCTGATAATTTATTTAACCTGATCATTGGCTTAAAAGCAATCACTTTCAAACCCTTCGCATATTGTCTGAACATCCGCCTGATCTGACCCTGAAAAAAACCGCCCGGCTTCTGCAAATATAAACCAATAAAATTACCACGGTTGCCATGAAGCCACTTGTAATATGAAAACGGGTACTGCTGGGAATGGGGCACATCCGTAAAAAATCCGATTCCCTGCAACGACAGCATGCCCAGTACTTTAATATCAAAATCTTTAAGCGACTTTGCATGCATATAGCTTCCCCTGTTTTCGGCCTTCACACGGCTGTTGTCACCTAAGGTGTAAGCAATCAGATCGACCCGGTAAGGCAAATTTTTAATTTTCGACAGCAGTCTCGACAGTTCTATCAGCCCTGCCACTCCACTGGCATTGGCATCGGCACCCGGACTGTCGCCGGCTACATCATAGTTAGCACCAACAATAATGCGCATACCGGTATCGGGGCCCACAGATGCGATCACGTTTTTAAACAACACATGCTCAAGCTCATACTTTTGAAACAAAACACGTTTTGAGTAGTGTGAAAAATTATCCCGGATATAATCTGCTGCCCGATTCAGGTACTCAAGATGCTCGGCACTGCGTGAAAAAGTTTGTTCGGACAATTTCACCACATGCTTACGCAATGAATCTTTGCTGCTTTGCGCATAAGTGGTCAACGAAAACAAAAGCGGGAACAGAAAAAATATACGCATGTGATAGAACACAAATATATTTTGAAACGAATGATTTTTTATATAAAATAAAAAATGAGTTTTAAATTGCTTTCTGCATATAAAAACTAAATTTGCCACTCACGATCCCATTATTTATCAGCTCATGACTCAGGTAAGAACAAGATTCGCTCCCAGCCCCACCGGTGGTCTGCATTTAGGCGGCGTACGCACAGCACTATACAGCTTTCTTTTTGCAAAAAAACATCATGGGAAATTTATACTTCGCATTGAAGATACCGACCAGAACAGATATGTGGAAGGCGCCGAAAAGTATATTGCTGATTGTCTGGCATGGTGTGGCATACAGCCTGATGAATCGCCCGAACAGGGCGGCGAATACGCACCCTACAGACAAAGTGAAAGAAAAGAAATATACAAACAATACGCTTTGCAACTGATCGCAAGCGGACATGCCTACTATGCCTTTGATACTCCTGAAGAACTGGAGCAAATGCGTAATGAACAAAAAACAGCCGACAATCCTTCCCCGCAATACGACCATCAGTTGCGCATGAAAATGAAGAATTCGCTGAATCTTTTACCTCAGGAGGTAGAAGCCCTGCTTGCTGCAAAAACCCCCTTTGTGGTGCGGATCAAAATACCGCAAAATGAATTCATCAGCTTTGAGGATATGATACGGGGTGAGATCAGCAATGACAGTAACCTGCTCGATGACAAGGTACTATTGAAGGCTGACGGAATGCCCACCTATCATCTGGCCGTGGTGGTAGATGATTATTTAATGAATATTTCCCATGCCTTCAGAGGTGAAGAGTGGTTGCCCAGTGCTCCTGTGCATATTTTATTGTGGAAATATCTGGGATGGGAAAGCAAGATGCCCCGTTGGGCGCATTTACCCCTGATACTGAAACCGGATGGAAATGGCAAACTCAGCAAACGGGATGCCGAGCGATTGGGATT
>JADYYU010000103.1 GCA_020853515.1 Chitinophagaceae bacterium
GCACATCGCTGCTTCAATACGAAATTGACATTCCACTGCATCAGCTTAAGGCCCAAATCGGTGCTGCGAATGCGATCAGCGCCTATCAGGAATGTGCCGAAGCCGTCGGTGAAATGATGCAAATAGCCCGGGAAATCCATTTCACAGAATTTAAAGAAAAACAAAGTCTTTATCTTTCAGCTTTTAAAAAGGATGTCCCGTTTTTAAAACAGGAATACAAATGCAGACAAGATGCAGGGTTTCAGGTCAGTCTGCTAGATCAGCATACCTTAATAAACGATTACAGCATCCGTGCCCCCGCAGCGATCCTTTCTGAATGTGGTGCGGAAATTAACGCCTATACATTTACACATGCTTTATTGCAGCAAGCCGTGCGGCAAGGGATGCCCGTTTATGACCGCACGGAAATGGTGCACACCACGCACCACAAAAGAGGCATTACCCTTCACACAGCAGAAGGCTAAAAAATTCAGGCTAAAAAATTAATTTATGCCACAGGTTATGAAGCAGTCAAATATATAGACCGGAAAATAGTGGATCTTAACTCAACCTATGTTACGATTAGTGAGCAGTTCAATAAAAAGACTGAATACTGGAAAGATGACACCCTGATCTGGAACACCGCCGCCCCCTACCTGTATATGCGCAGCACCGCAGACAACAGGATCCTGGTTGGAGGACGCGATGAAAAGTTATTTCAGAATGTCAGAAGGGATGCGCTGATTCACCCAAAAATGAAACAACTGGTGAGGGACTTTAATCGTATTTTTCCACATATTCAGTTTGTACCTGAATTTAGCTGGGCAGGTACTTTTGGCAGCACAAAAGATGGCCTCCCCTTTATCGGTGCCTGGCCCAGATTGCCGCATAGTTATTTTGGCCTGGGGTTTGGTGGCAATGGAATCACCTTTAGTGTGATCGCTGCTAAAATTATCAGCGACCTGATTTGCGGAAAAATGAAGCAAACACCTGACAAATACGCTTTTTCCCGACTATAAACTGTGTCCGTGGAATAATGTAAATAATAGTCAAGGTTCTGTAAGCCGTTTGCCTCAGAAAGAATCAACTTTGTAGAGGAATTTTGCTTTTCGAACGCAGGACAAAAACAGCATGATGTCTGATTACAATATGCAACCAAAGTCATTATTAACTTATATCAATATGTTGGAAAAAATTGGATTTAGTATTCAATTTAAGGCAAGCGAAAGCGGCATAAAATCGCTCACAACACAAAGAATCTACCACGCCGATGAAATTTCCATTATCAATACGTACCGGTTTGAAGAACGCCTGCCTCACCAGCAAACAGCCATTCTGTATGCCATCGAAACGCATAATGGTGAACGGGGTACATTGGTTGATTATGGGGGATCAGAACAAGACATACAAGTTGGAATTTTTATCAGGCAGGTCGATGTACATAAAAACAATCAGACATTCCGCTAAGGCCAATTTTTAAGTTTGAGCAGCCCTGATAAAAGCATCCATCGTTGCGCTGTCGGGTACTGAGGACTGCTTGCTGTAAAGTAAACGATTATCAAATATGTTTGCTACTTTTGCAACTCATTTTTATACAGAAATATTATGCAGGAAGCTACTTTAGAGCAAGCGATCAAACTGGGACTGACCGCAGACGAATTTGAAGCCATAAAAAAGGTATTGAACCGCACCCCGAATTTTACCGAAACAGCCATCTACAGTGTAATGTGGAGCGAACATTGCAGTTACAAAAATTCAATTAAATGGCTGAAAACCCTCCCTAAAGATGGAAGCAAAGTACTGGCCAAAGCGGGTGAAGAAAATGCAGGACTGATTGATATCGGGGATGGCTGGGCTTGCAGCTTTAAAATAGAATCGCATAATCACCCTTCTGCCATAGAGCCTTTTCAGGGAGCTGCCACCGGTGTGGGCGGTATCCATCGAGATATATTTACCATGGGAGCCCGTCCGATCGCAGCACTCAACTCACTTCGCTTCGGCAATATTAAAGATCATAAAACACAACACCTGTTAAAAGGAGTCGTGAAAGGTATTGGTCATTATGGCAACTGCTTTGGGGTACCTACTGTAGCCGGCGAGGTCTATTTTGAAGATTGCTACAGCACGAATCCTCTGGTAAACGCGATGAGCGTAGGCGTTGTCAAAACAGGCAAAACCATTTCTGCCACGTCGCACGGTGAAGGCAACAGTGTTTTTATTGTGGGCAGCGATACCGGTAAAGATGGCATCGGCGGGGCTAGTTTTGCCAGTGCTGACATAAACGAGGACAGTGCCAAAGATCTGCCAGCCGTGCAGGTAGGCGATCCTTTTCAGGAAAAGAAACTGCTGGAAGCCTGTATGGAACTGGTAGAAACAGACGCCATTATTGGCATGCAGGATATGGGGGCTGCCGGCATTGCCTGCAGCACATCTGAAATGAGCGCCAAGGGTGAACACGGGATGCACATTTTTTTAGACAAAGTGCCTACCCGCCAGAAAGATATGAAAGCCTGGGAAATGCTGCTGAGTGAAAGTCAGGAGCGCATGCTGATCGTGGTGCAAAAAGGA
>JADYYU010000104.1 GCA_020853515.1 Chitinophagaceae bacterium
CGTTATCCAAAATGACCTCTCTCCCTATCGTGGTCTGCCCATAATCAGAGGCGGATTTAATGTGGGAAGTTTTGGTAATTAATCCAATGAGCGATATCCAGTTTCAAGACTTTCAAAAGGTAATTTTCTGTGAATGTCAATGACATGACTTGCCAATCAAAAATAATTGGCCGTGAATCATGTGCCGAAGGACGTACTATTGTTTGGTGAGCTTATATTGAATCGGACCTTTTGCTGTTATTATCTGCAATATGTAAGGGCCTTTCGCTAATGCACTTGTGTTTAACGTATATTCTGCGGTCTGCAAATTTGTGGCAGTGAATACCACCGCACCTTTCAGGTCTGTAACCGTGATTGCGTTGATCAGGCTCTTGTCTTTTAAAGAAATATTCGTAAATGTTGTGGCAGGATTCGGATACACTGACAATCCTTGTGCAGCCGCTATCTCGTTCACATTGGCCGGAAAGTCAACCACCCGTGTATATCCCATATAGGGGGTGAAATTCTGTTTGGTAGCTGTAATAAAAATTGTATCCAGATTCAGAACAGCCGGAAAAGTAAAAGTAGCCACGCCGTTATTTACTTTAGACGAAGCCAGATATTTCCCTTCATAATACAAGCCGATGGTAGCACCGTCTTCAGGGCAATTAACCGAATACCACATGGCATTACGTCCGATTTCGGCGGTATGGGTACAGCTTAAAGCACCACGATTTTTATTATAGATCGGTACAGTAGGGTCGCCAAAAAAGATCCAGGTGTCTGTCATGTCACTGCCACCGGTAGGGTCATTAAAGGTGTTATATTGATCGTTCATCGAGCAGCAACCGTTTACACAAAGGGCACCTAAGCGTGTTTTTAAATTGTTTGGTCTGGCACCGCGCATCAAAGCATTAAACTCGTCCTGAGCCTGCATGGGTTCGTCCCAGTATTGGTCAATGCACGACATGAAACTTGAAATTGTACCCAGGGGAATGCTGCTGCTGCCTGCTCTGAGAAGGGCTTCCGCAAAACAGGATTGATTTTGAAATCTACCCGGACTGCAACCCACCACAAACATAAATGGCAATTTGTCGGCATTGTTTAGCAAGGGCACTTCTGAAGTAGAGAAGCCTGTGGTTACAATGCCGTTGGTACTGCCATGTCCTGCATAATTGATTAAACTGACGCCGGAATTAACATTGTTTTCAAACATCAGCGCATCAGGATAACCGGCTGCATCCGACCAGCCCTGTGAACTTACGCCGTCATACAGTTCATAATAGCCGATGTAGTTGTATTGATTTTTATTACTGTCAACAATATCATGAATATGTTCATAGTCGTATTGATTATCATCACCGGTGCCCTGCTCGCTGGCGATACCCAGTTGTTGACCCATCCAGTTGCCATTGGCATTCGGCGTTTTTTCGTAAGCAATGGAGCGGTTTACAATATTGCTGATCTGTTCAACGGATTCTCCGGAAAATCGGCCCACAATAAATTCCGGATAATGATCGCCATTATTGATGTAGGCATAGGCAATATCCGATGGTCCTGCGAGATCAGGGTTCGTGAATGATTCGTTTACTGAGGGTATGCTGGTATTGTCGCCCACCAGAATCATGTTGGCGATCTGCATATTCTGATAATAATATTTTGCGACCGAAGCGATGGTGCTTTCGCTGACGCCTCCGCTGATGGTGTCTGTATTTACCAGATAGGTTCTGAAACCTTTCATTTCTTTCCATTTTACAAAGGGGGCGATCGCATTTAAATAATTAGCCGGACATAATACCAGCAAACTGCCGTCTTCCGTTACAGGGCTATAACGCAACTTTTTAAATGACTTGTAATTGATAAACTGATTTTCATAGATGCCGTCAAATACTTCGTCGATACGCAGCGGGGCGTCATTAGCCGCCAGTGTGTTGACGTCAGAAGAGCCGCTATAATTTACTTTCAGTTTTATATCTGAAAAAACACGCAGCACCTTGGTTACCGGATTATATTGTACCGGATGTATTTCTACGGTTTGTCCTCTGAAATCACGCATGATATAAGGCTGATTTAAAACAGCCACCTCTGAAGGATAGAAAGCATTTTTATGATACACTTCACCGTAGGTAAAGGGGATGTTTGCCGGATCCATACTGCGCAATAATTTGCCTTTCGATGGCGCAATCTCTACCGACTGGTAATCGGTATAGTGACTGGCTACCACTTCGATCGCGCTGTTTTTTTGATGAGGGATCAAAATGGAAAAACTCAGTTTTGGTAAATCAGGTGAGCCTTTTTGCAACAATGCACTGCCTTTATCCATTTTTATTTTAATGGCTTTGCCGGCATCTGTGATTACAGAAACCTGTTGCAAACTGCCTGTTTCCACACTGATTTCGGTGCTGCCGGCATTGTTGGCGTTAATAGTATAGGAAGTTGCCTTCTGACTCATCACATTCAAAGAGAGGGCTGCGGCGATAAAGGAAAAGAGTATTTTTTTCATAATTTAATGGCAAATTAAGATGCCCGGTGCGGGGTTAAAAATTGCAGGTTAAAATTAAATGAAAATTACCAATAATAGCGCTATTTTTGTC
>JADYYU010000105.1 GCA_020853515.1 Chitinophagaceae bacterium
ATTGGCATTTGGGTTCTTGGCATTATACAGCACATTGCCCCTGTCCAGCTTAAGCAGAATTGCTTTCACAAATTGCACCTTCTCCAGTTCGGAGGCAGCATCCAGGGTATCTTTTTCAAAAAGCGACAAATTCTGCTGTATCACTTCATTACAAAAGGAGTGGTATGTATGTACACTGATATACTGGGCAGTTTCCGCGCCAATCAATTGAAAAAGCCGGTCACGCATATTTTTTTTCCCTTCTTCAGTGTACGTCAGGCACAATACATTTTGTGGTGCAATTTGTGCATCGCTTCTCAATAAATGCGCTATCCTCAAAGCCAGGATCTGCGTTTTACCTGTACCCGGGCCCGCCACTACCATTACCGGTCCATAAATTGTATCGACTGCTTCTTTTTGCTCGTCGTTCAGTTGCTGGTACTCGTGATCAAATTTTTTCGAATAATCTGTCTGCATGCGTTTTTTTTATTGACACAAAAATAAAAGGTGACTGTGTAATGAGTTTATGCTCACTCCATAAAAAAAGGACTACCAAAGTAGCCCTTCAAGAAAGTTTGTATATAGAAATTAAAAACGGGGACAAGCAAAATTATAACTACGGGTCTCGTTTTTAATGATACATCCGTTGTAGATCAAAGATATTTCCAGAGCACCATTTCCTTTGGTAGCTGGGGTAAAGCCGGATAAATTCACATCATAGCTCACACCCAATTTAGCTTTTGACCATTCAAAACCAATATAAGGGGCAATCGCATCACCGTAGCGGTACCAGGCTCCCAGATAAAAAATAGTATTTGCAATATCATCTTCGTGGTTAGGATTCATCACGAAACCGGCAGCACCTCCTACAAGTATTTCATAGGCTTTGCCTTGTTGCTGATACATACCACTGAGGTAAGTCACCAGTTTTTCGTTCATTTGAAAAGATCCGCCCAGAGACGCCGTTACACGGGAATTAATTTTATGATTACCATTTAAGAATGTTTCGATCGGACGGGTAATATGATAGTAAGAAAAACCGGCATACATATTGGTTCTTTCAGTAACATAACCTGAATACATTAAACCGGCATTAAAATCAGGGTAAGTTAAGTCTGCATTTCCCACGTTTTCGCCGCTGGCATAAGGAGTACCGCCTGTAGTAGGGTCATACTGGCTTTCGAACTTTAATTTATTAAAATCAATGCTTTTCTGAACCAGAAAGCCTTGTACACCAATTGAAAGATTCTGAGGTTTTTCTTCATCCTGACTGAGTCGTTTATGATAAGCCAAAGACAAGCCTGCCGTAATATTCTGCAACGCACCAGTACCAGATTTATCATACAAACCTAATACACCGATTCCCAATGCATCCCCGTTTAATTTACCTCTCATCAGTGCCATATCATACGAAATGGTTCCGGTTACATAAGGAGTTGAATTAACACTTCCCCACTGACTGCGGTAATTGCCTGACACGCGCCAGTCGCAATTTACCAGCCCCGTGTTAGCAGGATTCAGGGTAAGCGGTGAAGTAAAATATTGGGTAAAATGCACATCCTGCGCCAAAGACTGCAAACTCAGAACCGTGCCAATTGCAAATAATATTTTTTTCATATTCTAAATTTTAAATTTCGAGTTATTCTAAAATGTTGTTAAAGGTAAAAATTATTTTAATATAAAAAATTAATTTCTGAAAAAAAGACGAAAATATGACAAAAAAGGTTGGCGCTTACGCACTGAAACGGGCATCTGTTTCCATCACATGACCACAATTTTTGCAGGTCCGCAACTCTTCAGAATTGTAATATTCTTTAAAGCGAGGCAGAAAGTCCTTTTCGATATCGTTGAGCTCAAAATAAGTCTCATGCAGTTTATGATTACATTGCTCACAAAACCACAGTAAGCCGTCTGTAAAGCCTTTACCGGCGCGTACCCGCTCAATGACTAACCCAATTGAATTTGCACCCCGGTTAGGTGAATGCGGAATATTAGGGGGTAACAAAAACATATCACCGGCACTCAGTGGCACCTCTATCATTTTGCCATCCTGCTGCGTTTTCACGACAATATTACCTTCCAATTGATAAAAAAGTTCTTCGGTTTCGTTGTAATGATAATCCTTCCGGGCATTCGGCCCCCCCACGATCTGTACAATAAAATCTGTACCTTCGGGATACAGGCTTTTATTGCCCACCGGAGGCTTTAGTAAATGTCTGTTATCATTGATCCATTTTTGCAGATTAAAAGGCGCCGTTACTCCCATCTTAGTTGGTTTTAAAAATCTAAGGTAATGGTTTTTTAATAATAATGAAAAACTTCTCTCAAGTAAATTCTGATTTGTTGCTTGGCTTGTCGGTTTCATTTTTATGGAATCACAACCTGTATTTAATCCTAGCCCGGAACCACAAAAAAAATACAATGAAGCAAACCCTTTTTTCCCTAGTTCTCCTGCTGTCCGTCCGCTCTCAAGCCGGCATTCTTATTCAAAATTCTGCAGTCACTGACGTCACTGTTTACCGTAGTTATGCGAAAGAAACCCGATTGGCCAGCGGCCTGCTTCCGGCCGGCAACTCAGAAATTATTATCAGCAATATTACCGCCGCTATGGATGAAAATTCAATCCAGGTTGGTTGCAAAAACAATGTCCGCATTCTTTCTGTATCGTCCCGGCTTAACTACCTGACTGACCCGGAGGGCATGCCCCCGGTCCGATTGAAAGTATGGCAGGATTCCGTAAAATGGCTCGACCGCAGAGCACGGTTTATTGCAAAACAAAAAGAAAGTTACGAGTCAGAAATGAACATATTGAATGCCAATAACAAACTCGGCAGCCAGCAGGAGAGTTTGAAACCTTTGCTGCTAAAGGAATTGCTGGAACTCAACCGAATTAAACAGCTCGAGATCCGTAAACTGATCTTTGATGCGGACGAACTTTACAAAGAATTAAGCGCCCAAATCAGTGTACTGCAGAAACAGATCGACGAATCTGCCCAAAACAGGGCTGGTAAGCCGGTACGCGATATTGTACTGAAGGTAAACGCGCTTCATGAAGCAAATACCCAGTTTAAAATTTCTTACCTGGTAACAGCAGCCGGATGGAGACCGACCTACGAAATACGGTGCGAAAATACGACTCAACCATTGACCTTGCAATGCAGGGCCAGGATCACGCAGAATACAGGCTTTAACTGGAATAATGTAAATATTAAACTCTCCACGGCAAATCCTAACCAGAATCACAACCGGCCTGTGCTATATCCCATATTTGTAGATTTTATGCAGCCCGACTATTACAAGCATAAGATCGAATCTGAAAAAAGGGATGGCTATCGCGCCATTATGAATGATAAAGCACCCGCACCGGCCGGCACTGTACAAATGATGGGAGGCACCAGTAACCTTTACCAACAGGCAGATGATGAGTTTAAGGACGGATTAAAAGTTGAAGATAAACAGGTGACCATACTGGAAGGAGAAATGATGATCGAATACGAAATTGAACAATCACAGGATATTGAAAGTGACGCCCAGGAACATATTGTTGCCGTACAGGAAATCCTTATTCCTGCCACTTATAATTATCATGCCGTACCAAAACTGGATGCCGGCGTCTTTTTGCTGGCACGAATCACAGACTGGGGCAAGTACAATTTGCTGGCCGGTGATGCCACTTTATTCTTTGATGATATGTATGTTGGGCGATCCTATATTAATCCCAATGTCAGTGCAGATACTTTACTTATTTCGCTCGGACGGGATGAAAAACTGAATATCAAAAGAGTTAAAATCAACGACCTTTGTGTAACAAAAAAATTCAGCAATAAAAAGAAAGAAACACGGGCGTATGAAACGCTGATCAAAAATAACAAAAATACCCCGGTAGAAATTGAAATACTTGACCAGTATCCTATTTCAAAAAATAACGATATTGAAGTAAACCTTGAAGAAGCGGATGGTGCAAAAATTACCAAAGATTATGGCAAGCTGCTTTGGCGGGTAAAGCTGCTACCGGGTGAAAGTAAAAAAATCAGAATGGTGTACTCGGTTAAATATCCGGAAGATAAAATAGTCGCCGAACGGTCAAATTAAACCGGATATTGCAAAAGAAAAGGAAGCGGTACCGCTAAGACAAATTATTGCAATCTATGCACATTACTGTAACGTAGTGGCCTAATCTCTCTGCGTTTTATCAAATATTGGCCAATTTTACAAGTCACAGAGCTTTTATGCCCCTTTTTACAGAGCAGCTAAAAAACTAGCTTTTCTCTCAGCACGGTGACGAAAATACAGATGTGACGCTGCTATTTGTAGTCAAAAATAGACCTGTAAAAAATCGCAGTTACGATATAATGACTTTTATGATGCAGTCAGAAACAGCTATATTGTCAATAGAGGAAGGAGCATATCAACTCTTTCGGCAGATCAGTGCCCACCGGGCATACGCTCACGGAAGTTATCCGGATTACCTGCGTTTTATTGCGCAGTTTGTCAGACATCAGGTAATACGCTTTAGAATTACAATATAACAGCCTATTATAAATTTGATCAAAGTCAGGCCGTTCTGAGATTAATTTAGGCCAATGCTTCATTGGGCTAATCATGAAATAAAATTGGCATTGTCAGCGCCTGAAGCGATCACTAAAAAGCCGTTCCGAAGGGAACGGCTTTTAGCATAGTTATTTAATTAAATTACTTTTTGGTAATTTTCTTCACGAAAGTCTTATTCAAATTAATGTCGAGTACTTTGATAAAGTAGTTACCGGCAGACAGGCTTTGCAGATCTTTCAACAAAATCTGATTTTGACCAGTCACAACTACTGCGCTTTGTTTTTTCACAACGCTACCGACCATATCAGTCATTTCGATTTCAAGCACTGAAGCTTCTGTTGCGTTATAACCTACGGTCACCTCTGATACAAACGGAGTTGGGTAGATCAATACATCGTCGATCGTTGCCTGTGCAGGATTTACATACACTGTATTTGAATACAGGTACTGACCATTTACGTCGAATGCTTTCACTCTGTAATAAACGATCGTTTCGTTCATCAATGATGCGATGTCATCCGCGATTTGATAATCGGTTTTTCCTGTTGTATTTCCTTTAGCTGTTTTTGCAGCTACTTTCTCAAAGAGACTATTATCGATACTGCGTTCAACTTCAAAAGCTTTTACATTCTTTTCATCCATGGTAGTCCAACTGACTTGGGCAGTATGACCACTCAGGCTTGCGAATGCTTCAATAGCTGATACACCCAGAGGAAACTGCACTTTCATACCGGCATCAATCGTCGGGTTATATTCACCTGCTACGATCGTAACCTGAGCAGTTTGCCCTGAAATTGGCAATCCGTTAGGATAGGAAGCAATATTAACAACATCATTATCAAGCGAATCATTCGCACCGATATCAGAAGTAGTAAATCCTAAGTTTGGAGGTAAGGTTCCAAATCCAACACTATAAGTACCTGGAGCCAGATTCGGGAACGAATAGAACCCTTGCTGATCGGTGATTGCTACCTGTATTGCATTACCAGCCTGATTGTATAACGTTACCGTTACACCACCAATACCTGATTCATTTGCATCCTGTATACCATCCGCATCGGCATCTAACCAAACATAATTACCCAAACCAGCGCCTTGTGGCACATGTATACCAGCGTCAATCGTAGGATTGTATTCACCGGCTTCCAGTGTAACAGGAACCGTTTTGCCAGTTGCCTGATCAGCATCGCTGTCTGCAGCGTCATCACCACCCTGATCCTTGCCGCTAAATACTGCTCCGGCAGGAATATTGCTAAAGCCGACTACATAAGTACCTGGTAACAGATTTACGAAATTATAATGACCGTTTACATCTGTGATTGCTGATGCTAAAGGTGTAACACCATCTGCAGCATATAATATTACTGTAATACCCGGAATACCTGATTCGTTGGCATCTTGAATACCATCGTTGTTAAGGTCATTCCACACATAGTTTCCTAAACCAGCCAGTTCAGTGAAGATACCGGCATCCAGGTCTGGATAATTTTGACCTGCAACCAGGGTAACCCATTCTGTGGCTCCTGTGATTGGATCGGCATCACTGTCTTCTGCTTCGAGTGAATTAGCACCGGCATCTTTGCTGGTAAACTCATATCCGGAAGGAATATTACTGAATTCAACATAATAGGAACCTGGAGTTAACCCGGTAAACTGATAAAACCCATTTGCGTCGGTTGTAGTTACTGCTAACTGTGTACCGGCACCATTAAACAAAGTAACCGTAACACCCGGTACACCCGGTTCAAATGCATCCTGAACTCCATCAACATTCACATCGTTCCATACATAGTTACCTAAGCTCGCCAGACCTGCAGCAGCGTGTATTCCGGCATCAACAGTAAGATCATCCTGACCTTCAGCAAGGGTGTAAACACCAGTTTTGCCGCCTGATAAAGCATCAGCGTCACCATCAACCGCATCATCAGCACCCTGATTTGCAGTGCTAAATGTATAACCTGCTGGTATATTGCTGAATCCAACAACATAGCCACCAGCATCCAGACCGGTAAACAAATAATTACCCAAGGCATCAGTTGTTTGTGTACGAATGATCGTAATACCGTCTGCTTCGTATAAAGTTACAGTTACACCGGCAACACCCTGTTCGTTCAGATCTTGGATTCCGTTGTTATTGTCATCATACCATACAATGTCTCCCAGCGTCGCAGTACCGGTTCTTTCTCCGGCATTTACGATACCTGCATCCACTGTCAGATTGATTTCACCTAAACCAAGAGTGATCAGATCCGTTTTACCGGTTGCACCAGAAGGGTCTGAATCGATAGCATCATCGCCACCTTGATTAGTAACCGTTAATTTATAGCCTGGAGGAATATTGGAGAAACCTACGTAGTACTGACCGGCTCCCAGATTATTAAACAGATAATGACCGCTTGCATCTGTTGAAGTAACAGCGAGTATATTATTCGAATCATCATATAAAGTTACTGTAACACCTGGCACACCATTTTCTCCTGCAGTTTGTAAACCATCTTTATTATAGTCAAACCATACAAAATTACCCAAAGCCCCGATCGGTAAGGCCGGATTGTAAATACCTGCATCCACAGTGAGGTCTTTTTCACCAGCAGATAAATGAATTACAGCAGTTTTACCTGAAACCATATCAGGGTCAGAATCTATAGCATCATTATTTCCAGCGTTGTCACCTGAGAAGATATAACCGGCCGGTAAGTTACTGAAACCAACCACATAGTCGTCAGGAGTCAGGTTATTGAAGATATAATATCCAAATTCATCAGTAACGGTCGTAGCCAGCACTGTAACGCCATCTTCAGCATACAAAGTTACAAGTACACCTGCAACTCCTGCTTCTGAAGGATCCTGAATACCATCTTGATCGGCATCATTCCAAACAAAATTACCCAATGAAGCTGACACGTTTGACTGTGCATATAAGCCCGCATCAATCGATAAATTATTTTCACCTGGTGCTAAAGTCACATTGGATGTGGTGCCGGTTAAAATATCAGCATCACTATCTGTTTGATCGTCTCCCTGATTTTGAGGGCTGAAAATATAACCGATAGGTTTGGTAAAGGTTACACTATAGGTACCCGGAACCAGATTAGTGAAGTAATAGTGTCCGGTAGCATCTGTAACTGTAGTTGCAATTGGATTACCCAGTTGATCATTTAAGGTAACAGTCACACCGGCAATACCGACTTCCCCTGCATCCTGAACACCATCCTGATCGGTATCGTTCCAAACATAGTCGCCTAAGCTGGCATTTACCGGTTGCTGAAAGTAAATTCCTGCATCCACGGTCATATTGCTGTCACCTGCCACCAGCGTATATTCACCTGTCATGCCGGTAGCCACATCCGGATCTGAATCTTTCAAATCATCGATGCCCTGATCTTTACCAGTAAATATATAATTTGTAGGCAGGGTAAATCCAACATGATAAGTACCCGGATTCAGGTTATCAAACAAGTACATGCCATAGGCATCGGTCACTGTTGCAGAGACTACATTATTTGCATTATCGTATAAAGTAACCGTAATACCGGCACCTCCCACTTCA
>JADYYU010000106.1 GCA_020853515.1 Chitinophagaceae bacterium
AAAGGACTTGTCATCCTTGTGATAGTAAACTAAAGCAATTCTACAAAAAAAACAAAACTAGCTAGGGAACCAGCACTACTATGCAACTCCCTCAGCAGAAAATTTAGTTTACTCATACTAATCCTGATTTGGAATTACTATAGCATTAATCAGCTTTCCACCACGGTTACGCTTGCTTCAGAAATCACTATTTTAGTAAAAACAAAATACCTAAGCCGCCGCAAAGCAAGAGTAATTGTGCAACATCAAATTCCACATCCGGATAAACGATTCTAATAAAATCCATGCCTGTCAAGAAATAGTTTAATAAAAAAATCAATGTAGTAACCCTGCTGCAGATATGCCAGGTAACTATCACAAACTAAACCGTCTGCAGATATATTTAGTTTCAGTGTAAATTTTCAAAACACTATACTGTCTATCATTAAATAACTGAGTAAAAAGAATACCTATTACAAAAAAAATGCCATCCGGTTTCGGATGGCATTTTCATATCAGGAAGGAGGTAAACTAGTACACCCACATATCATGCTCCCTGTTAAATATTTTTTCTTTAATATCTTCACCCTCGTTCAGGATATCGATATTCTTCTTGTAATTTTTGATATCTTCCTGAAGTGGATTATTGATCGTTGATTTCAGGACATAGCTTGAAAACAAACGCTTTTCAAAAAAGTCATCCCAGGTAATTCTGAATACATCATTTTCAGGATTGTACACTTCAAATTTAGCATTATGATCACGAATATCTTCGTAGTGAACCCAGAATAAAGGCAAAGACAAACGATAAGAACCATCTGCATTCTTTCTGTCGATATAAGGGGCCAAACCAATGATACGAACGACCATACGTCCTACATTCTTATCGAAGATCCAGTCTTCTTTTAAACGGAATTTAGTGATATCATCAGGATTAAACTTTCGAACTGTAATGATCTGACTAAACGTTCCATCAGGATTTTCAACTTCATTCGTATCAGCTTTTTCAGCCAATTTACCCATTACATCTTCAAGAGACAAAGGCGAAGTAAAACGTTCGTCATTAAATGCTGTCACCTGCCCTTGCTTAATGGCATGTAAGAGAATCTCAATATACATACCTCCACCACTTTCTTCATCACCCGGGTATCTGAATGGAAAATTCTGCTTCTGACGGGTATCAATCTCACGCCAAACCCGTTTTTTCCAAAGCACATCCGCTTCACGAATACGTTGCCATGGGGTAACATAATTATTATGCTCTACTTTATCGATCGCACCATCTTTACGTAAGGATGGTTTCCAATCCGTATTCACAATTTGCGCTGCACCGCCGGCCACATTCGGGTCCACTACACCACCCGGAGGAGGTACACCTGGCTGAGCAAATGCATTTGTACTCAATAACACTGCCGCAGCAACTATTGACTTGATTTTAATTATATTTTTCATACAGAATAATAATTTATTTTATTAACAATTAATCACAAAGTTCACAGAACCTATACTTCTGATGGTACCATCGGGACCTTTTGCTTTAATATTTTCAAAATAGATACGATCACCCGGACGCAAAGCCTGCATCATCTCTTTAATCTGAGGAACTGCATTTGGACCATTCAGGTACATATTTCTTGAACTGGCTTCAACCGGTTCTTTCCTCTTAGGTTGATAAAGAACGTCATAAGACACCACTTCATACTTGGCATCAAAGTCAAAATTATCAAGTTTGGCAAAGATAGCTACCTGAGCACCCAAAGGACCCGCACAGATCGGACCTCCACGGCTATTAGCAATTACCGGATACGGATCAGGTATTCTCTTTACACGATACTCATAGGTACCGAATGATTTAGAACTACCATCACCAATTTTACCACTTAATGTAATTGTTGCCTTGCTACCCGGTGCACCAGTAGGACGAACCATAAACTTGTTTACACCTTCAGCTTTAGTTAATGTACAACCTTCAGCAGTATAATTCAAACTACTGGCAGGAATACCTGAAGCTGAAAAAGTGATCGGGTTATCAACACCTATGTAGAACACATTCATCTTATCCAAAGAAATTGTCGCTTGTGCCTCACCTACATAATAAGTTGCCTTCTGAGTGAAATTTCTCACGATATTATTGTCATTAGGATCAGTAAAAGAACCTGACACACTAATTGTTTGTTCACCTTTGCCACTAGCAGTCGCTGTATAAGTTGCAATACCATCTTTCACAGCAATGTTACTTCCATTCACTCTGATTGACAAGGCATTAGCAGTTTTATTATAAGCACCTAACATAATTTGTGCAGTGTATTTTTCACCAGGCAATAAATAACTGTTTGGTGAAGAAACTAAAAGAGCATAGTCAGGTAAAGGAATCTTCATGTTTCTTGTTTCACCTGTTGCCAAAGCCCATAAATTATCGATCACCATCGATTCAGTGCTTTTTACGTCATTAATATACTTATCTAATATGGTAACAGCACCTACTGCAGGAACCATATGAAAATTACCATAACTCCAGTCTTTTGCAATATTCTCTTCGCTTTCAATGACATCAAAATTAATCGGGAATAATTTTTCTACGTTCTCATTTCTGTCTTTCATAGTCGAAATATCATCACCTGCTGTTGGAATCAAAGCACCCATTTCTTTTTTAAATGCTTCCAGTTTAGATTTCATTTCCGGACCTTTCTTATCAATTTCTATCATGATTGCAGTGGCAGCATCCAAATCTTCAGGTCTTTCAAGCAAACCTGTCTTAGGATTCAGACCACCGGCACGTGTAATAATCAGTTGTTTGTAAGACTCCAGTAAAGTGGTGATCTGTTTAGATTTTTCGGAAGCCTGCAAAACAAATGGCCGGAAGTCATTCATTTTCTTGATCTTCTTAGGATTTTCCAACACCTCAGGATCCTGCATCTTTTCGTCATACTCTTTCAAAGATGCTTTGTTTTTCTCATCAAGATTAGTGCTTGATTGTACTAAACTTTTATCAACTATTTTAAATGCATTTAATATTTCACTCGATACATTCATGGCTAACAACGCTGTTAACACAAGATACATCAGGTTAATCATTAACTGCCTTGGTTCTTTAGGTAAAGACATTCTCTATTAGTATTTTCTAATTAATTAATTTTTTGTTTACACCATTCTATACAACTCAAACCGCTCTTAGCGTCCCTGCATAGCATTCAACATATTGCCGTATACCTGATTTAATGTACCTAAGTTTTTGGCTAATAATCCGATCTGTTCTTTTGCTTTGTTAGCATCTTCGGCACTGCTTTGCATAGCGTCAGAAGCATTTACCAGATTACTGTAGAATTTGTTCATTGCTTTCAGATGATTATTAGCATCCTGCAGTTCTACTTCATAGATCTGATTCAGAGAACCCAGATTCTTAGTTAAAGTAGTTACCTGACTGTGAAACTTAGCTGTTTCATCAGCAGCATTGTTAAATGAAGCCAATGTATTGGTAGCACCCAAAAATGTATCTTTCATTTGTCCTAATGCCGCAGTAGCTTCTTTTGCTTTGTTGGCATAATCGTTGGTGGCAGCCGCTACATGTGTAATGTCTTTTACCTGATTCACTGTTTCGCCAAAGCGCTGAAAATTATCGCTTAACTTTTTCAGACTGGTAGGATTCATATTAGCCTCTTCAAGCATTTTATCAAGAGATGCTGTAGCAGATGATGAACTACCACCACCAATACCATTGATGGGTGTTGGCACAAATTTCACACCTTTTTTGTAGGCTTCCACGTGTGGATTCTGATCAAGACCCGGATAGTATTTTTCCCAGTAGTAATCTTTGTGTGGAGGTAAAATACCCAGTAACGCAAAGATGAAAGCTTCGACACTCATACCAACGATAAGAGCAGGACCCGCCCATGACCAGTGTTGTAATTTTGCCAAAGCTCCAATAAGTACAACTGACGCCCCTAACCCAATGATAAGGTTTTTTAACTGCTTTCCTGCTGTAGTCTCGAAAAATAAGGATATTGATTTCATTTTCTATTTTTAGTTTTTTTTGAATGTTTTATTATGTGATGGGGTTATTTTCTTCTTTTCGGTGATTTATTTGTCAATGCAGGTGAAATATATTCAACTAAACATCTGAATCCGATGAACGCTTTAGCGGTATCTGCGAATTCGTAATCGCGGTTACTCACTTGCAAAAAGCTTGCTACATCTTTCCAACTGCCCCCTTTGGTAACTTTACGTTTCCACCAGGTCGGGTCTGCTTCTTTTGCTTTGCTTCTTACAGCAGGTGACATATCAGCTACGTTATTGTAAGTTGCGGCTTCATAAGGTGATGAAGTCCATTCGGCCACATTACCACTCATATTATATAAACCGTAATCATTCGGCCAATAAGCATCTGCTCGTACGGTGTACAATCCACCATCCGCACTGTAATTACCACGGCTTGGTTTGAAATTAGCCAGGTAACAACCCTTTTTGTTTACGATGTAAGGACCGCCCCATGGATAAGGTGATTGGGTACGACCGCCCCGTGCAGCCCATTCCCATTGTTCCTCACTTGGTAAACGGAATTCACCTTCAAGGTATTGTTTTTTGGAATCTTTATAACTTCTCCAGAATTTTGTTCTCCAGTGGCAGAAAGCCAGCGCCTGATACCAGTTTACACCAACTACCGGGTAGTTGTTAAAGGCAGGATACCAGAAATATTGATGAGCAATAGGTTCGTTGTAAGAATAAGAAAACATTTTCACCCAAACGGTGGTATCAGGATAGGCTCCAATATCGTATTTCGCCAGATAGGATGAACGGGTCTGATTTTGGCCGGGTGTAGATTCTCTGGCCATTTTATCGTAATCGTATGATTCGTAGTGATATTTTAATTTAGCATTATCAAATTCCTTTTTACCCCAGATACTTTCAGCAGAAGGAATATAGTAGGCAGCCATTGCATCCTGTACATCTTCGCTACCCCATTTCAATTTCTTTTTCCAGTCAATTACCTGACTACCATCCGGTAAGTCTTTAAAATCACCCAGTATTGAATGTGCGGTTGAGTCACGTACCCAATCTACATATTGCCTGTACTCAGAATTGGTCACTTCGGTAGCATCCATAAAGAATCCAAACATCTGTACCGTTCTGTTTTTTACGTCGTTGGCATTTCTCATGTCCTGATCACTGGCACCCATATGCATCACTCCCGATGGCACCCAAGTCATTCCAACAGGAGCCGGAACAGTTGTGTTTGTTTTATGTGTGGTACCTACTAACTGTCCGTTAGAAGCAGTACCACCACCGCCACATCCCCAAGCTGTAACTATTAATCCTAATGCGAATAATCGTAACGAAAATTGTTTTATCATAGTCCGTTTATTGTTTTTATACAAGAAGGCAAATATATTAAAAATATTTGTTAAGTCAAATATCTGCACAATATATGTTGGATATTTTAATTCTTATATAAAAATGTTCAAATTTTTTTTTTGACCGCCTGAAAAAATAAAATGAAAATAAATATCGGAACGCCTTTACTTTATTTTATCCCCCAATAAAATCAAGTGCTAAGTAAGAAAATAAATACAAGATATCAAAATTATTTCTAATAAATTACTGTCATTGCCTCATCTATTGAGGTGAAAGGTTCAAGACAACTCTGATTCCGGCAAATATAGATGCGGGTTTCCCCTTCCGCATACTTTCCCCTGAATTCTGCTATGTTTTCTTCGTATGTATTTACTACTGTGTATGTAACGTGCGAAAGATATCTTTTAGTATAAAATTGTCTGACAATTTCCTTAGCATCCGGTCCGGCTATCGTAATCTCTGCAGCAGTGTCCGATTTATTTAAAAACAAGTCGGCCCAGATTGCAAATGAAGACGGGTAGGTGGTGAAATAAACCTGCATTTCAGCCAGCATCTGATTGTGCAGGCGCAACCATGATGCCTCACCGAAAGCAATGCCCAAATGATGCAATACCCTGCACAATACGCTGTTGGATGAGGGGACAGCACCATCGTATGTTTCTGTTTTGTTGATATCAACCTGTTGGAAACTGCGGTTGGTGTAACAAAATAAGGCCCCTGTTTCGGCTGTAAAATGCAGACTTGCATACTGCACAATTTCTTTTGCCAAATGCAGATATTCAGCACCGGCAGATGCAATATGCAATTGAATCAAGGCATCAGACAGATACGCAAGGTCGTCCAAATATGCCGGTATTTTGTTTACCCCATCTTTATGAGTATGATAGTATAAATGGCTTTCATTTTTCATATTCGCCCTAATAAATTGCATATTGCCAAGCGCCAGTTGCAGATAATGATCCTCATCAAAAATCAGCGACGCAAGCGAAAGGGCTTTATTCATCAGCGCATTCCAGCCAAGGATGATCTTATCGTCTGTCAGCGGTTTTACCCTGGTGGCCCTGTGCAACCGTAATCGAGTGTTAATCTGCCTGATTTTGGCCAAAGCCCCCACATCGGTCATTTGCATTTGCGCAGCGGTGGTGTACAGTATATTGGTATGTTCCCAATTGCCCTCTTCGGCCAACTGATAAAATGTTTTGTAAAGTTCAAAATCATCCTGAAGCAATTCTTTCAATTCGGTGTAACTCCAGGTATAGTACTTGCCTTCTACCCCTTCACTGTCTGCATCCTGCGCTGAGTAAAAGCCTCCGTCTTCGTGTCTCATTTCCCGTTCAAGCCAGGCAATGGTTTCCTGTACGATTTGCCTGTACAATTGATTGTGGGTATGGGAATAGGCGATACTATACACTTCCAGCAACAATGCATTGTCGTAGAGCATTTTTTCAAAATGGGGCGCTATCCAGTACTTGTCTGTACTGTATCTCGAAAATCCACCGCCCAACTGATCGTAAATACCGCCCATGGCCATTTTATCCAGCGAAAGGCATGCCTGCCTCAGGGCTTTTTCTTCATGATAAAGACTATAATAATCAAGCAAAAATCTGATACTAAAAGTAGACGGGAATTTAGGTGGATTACCAAAACCACCTTCAATCTGATCGGCCTGCGCCATGATTTTTTCAAATATTTCACGGTCAATATCTTCTTTTGACTTTTCATCCGTACTAGCGAAATCGTTTTTGAGCTTAGGCAGTGCCCCGGCCGATTGCAAATGCGTCATAAGCTGATGGGCCTGCTGTTCTACCTCGCTTCTGTTTTGGGTAAAATACTGCGATACATTGATCAGCACTTCCTTCCATGACGCCCTGTTGAAAGCCCGCACAGGCGGAAAATAGGTGCCACCATAAAAGGGTTTCTTTTCAGGGGTTAAAAATACATTCAAAGGCCAGCCGCCGCTGCCGGTCATAGCCTGCACTGCATCCATGTACATATGATCGACATCAGGATATTCCTCACGGTCTAATTTGATATTGACAAAGGCGTGATTCATGATAGATGCTACTTCTTCATCTTCAAAACTTTCATGCTCCATCACATGGCACCAGTGGCAGGATGAATAACCGATACTAAGCAGTACAGGCTTGTTTTCGGACCGGGCTTGCTCAAAGGCTGCCTCACTCCATGGCTGCCAATGTACAGGATTAGCGGCATGCTGCAGCAGGTAAGGTGATGTTTCGTATTTAAGTAAATTCATAGCGTTGCGTGTTGAGTATAAATGAATGCCCCCCTGCAGGTCAGGCGGCGATAATAGTGAGGTCATTACCGAGAATGTCAGCACTATACAGCTTGACATGAGCGGCGTCCAGTTCCGGGTTTAGGAACTAAACGGTGCCCAGGCGAATACTGTTGCAAAAGTAGGCATGAAATGGAATTTTGATTTTTTTCTTTTACGTTATCATTTTACAATTGGCTCATCCTGATGCAGGCATCATTTAAGTTTACCAGGTGGCCCTTATCGCTTACTGCCAAAGCCTATCATAAGATAAAAATTATAACCGAAAGACGTATTCTTTTCCCCTCTGCCGTAACCTGCAATATATCCAGGTGGCAACTGTGCAAATTTTTTGGGATTGACAAAAGTTCTGGCCCTGATATTCCAGCCCAGAAAAATATTTTTGAGTAACTCAATTCTGAAGCCTCCAACCAGTTCGAGCCACTGTGCGGTAAAATCAGCGGATTGGATCCTGCCGGATGAATTTCCCCACACGGTATCCTTTATAAAATATTCGGCCTCGGACCTATTAACCAACGACACTCCGTAGCGCAAGCCGACAAAAGCGTTGTCAAGATCTCTTTTATATTCCTGGTTAAAAAAAGTTTTGTCGAGGCCGAAGCGGAGAAAAGTATTCCTGCTTTTGTACGTGAGATTTGTATTTGAAATCACCGAGTTGCCAAAGCCGGCATCGGCTACCAGATAGAGATCGCGACGGTAGTGCAGGTCAATGGTAAACTCATACGCATTATAATCTTTTGCCAGCGGTGAAGCCAGCAGCTTTGACAAATCAACACCTATGCGGAAATAATCAAACTTCTTTTCTGTACTGTCTTTTACTGCAGCCGGTGCTGTTTGCAATGACGCAAAAAAACAGCAACATAATAGTATCCGCTTAAAAGCAGCACTGCGAAGCGCCGTACGATATTGATTACTTTTTAATGGCAATTTTTAAATGTTCTTTATTTACGTCGTTTGTAATATCAGCAAATGAAATGAGAATTGTATCGATCACATTGGTTGAATAATGAATGCCGGTGATTGAAAAATAAGTTTCATATCCGCAAGCTGTTGAAATAAAATGCGGTTCGCGCAGATAATGAATAGTAACAGAGTCGATCGTTTCGGGCTCAAAGGAAAGTGAGTCTGACTGAAAATAAAATATGACCGAATCAGCACTTTGCGAAAGGGAAAAATGATACTTGCTGGTACGCTTCAGGTTCACAAAATACTGCTGTGCGGATCCGAAAAACAAATTGGCATTAGTCAGGATCGTATCTCTGTACAGGGTTGCACTGTCGCGGTAATAAAAACCTCCGCGAAGGCCAACCACTTTGGGAGTAAGACAAGTAGAACTTTTACTGCAGGCAAAAAGCAATGACATCATCAGTAAGATGACTGATATGCGCATGCGTCTGTAAGTTATTTTGTGGCCGTTCATCATCATAAAGTAACAGGGTCATGCATTTAAAGTACGGTCCAGGTTTCATCACCGGCTATGAGCTTATCCAGGTCACCAATCCCTTTTTTGCCAATGGCAAATTGAATTTGCTGATGAAGCTGATCTTCATAACAGGGACGTTCGGTAGCATATAATACACCAAAAGGACGAGGCATATAATTATCATGGCCGGGCTGATCAAATAAGCGTGCCAGTATCTGTGCTTTGTTCAGGTCACCTTCATCATGTATCCAGAGATCGCTTTCGCTGTAACCGCTGCCCATATCTACGACCCGTGGTGTAAGACCATCCAGCAAAATACCTTTGCTTCTGTCGTTGCCGAATACAAGTGGTTTGCCATGCTCTACAAATAAGGTATACTCCACTTTGCTGCTTTTTTCGGTAAATACTTCAAATGCGCCATCATTAAAGATATTGCAGTTCTGATAGATCTCTAAAAAGGAGGTGCCTTTATGTGCCTCTGCTCTTTTAAGCATTTCCTGCAAATGTTTGGTATCGCGATCCATACCACGGGCCACAAAAGTAGCGTCGGCACCGAGCGCCAGGGAAGCCGGATTGAATGGATGATCGAGGCTTCCAAATGGCGTAGATTTGGTTACTTTTTCCGTTTCGCTGGTAGGCGAATACTGCCCCTTGGTAAGACCGTAAATCTGATTGTTGAACAACAGGATCTGCACATTGAAGTTACGTCGCAAAATATGGATCAAATGATTCCCTCCTATGCTCATGGAGTCGCCGTCGCCGGTTACGATCCACACACTCAATTCAGGACGGGTTGCTTTCAGTCCGCTGGCGATGGCCGTAGCCCTGCCGTGAATCGAGTGCATACCAAAGGTATTCATATAATACGGAAACCTTGACGAGCAGCCAATACCGGAAATGATCACGAAGTTTTCGCGGGGAATGCCCAGCGTTGGCAACACGGTCTGTACCTGCTTTAAAATACTGTAATCGCCGCAGCCGGGACACCATCGCACTTCCTGGTCTGTGGTAAAATCTTTGGCCGTGAGTGTTGCATTCATACTAAATAGTTATAGCGCAAAAATACGATGTAATATTTTAATTGCTTAGAATTTGTTGATCGCGCTGCCGTTTCGGAACGAAGCTTTCGGCACAGCGGAAGCCGTTGATTAAGATAATATTTTCCATTCCTTCAATTCAATTTGTATTTTAGCAGCCCAACAGAATGAATGCAGATGAACGGAGCGTCGCAATTGCGCCACATATTGATCCACAGCCGGCCCCCAAAGCAGTTTGGCCTTCTGTTGTATATTTTGTTATCTGGCAGCCTGTTTGTAAAAGCACAAA
>JADYYU010000107.1 GCA_020853515.1 Chitinophagaceae bacterium
TCAATTTTAAAATCTTCCAGCTCGTCATCGGCATCTTTACCCGGCTTTTTTAATTTTTAAATATTGATTTTTGTAATAAAGCGCCCGGTTAATGCCGGGCGTTTTCAATGCAAGAACCATTTCAAAAGATGGCTGGGAGTGACAGAAATGATACGGCAGCTCAAGATCTTCATGTTCATTTGAATAGCGACAACCTGGACTGACAATCAGCAAAAAATAACTATATTTACACAACCATGTTCTCAATTCAATCATTATATAAACCCGCGGGTGATCAGCCTCAGGCCATAGCCCAGTTGGTGGACGGCGTCAACAATCATGAAAAATATCAGACCCTGCTGGGAGTGACCGGATCCGGTAAAACTTTTACAATTGCAAATGTCATTCAGCAAACTAATCGTCCTACCCTGGTGCTGACTCACAACAAAACTCTGGTAGCCCAGTTATACGGTGAGTTCAAACAATTTTTCCCCGACAATGCGGTAGAATATTTTGTTTCCTATTACGATTATTATCAGCCCGAAGCTTATATGCCGTCGAGCGGCACCTATATTGAAAAAGATCTGGCAGTTAATGCTGAACTGGAAACATTGCGTTTGCGCGCCACATCAAGTCTGCAATCCGGTCGACGGGACATCATAGTGGTTGCCTCGGTAAGTTGCATTTACGGCATAGGCAACCCGACCGATTATGCTGCCGGTATTATCAGGGTATCTAAAGGTGAGAAAATTGTGCGGAATGCCTTTTTACATAAACTGGTACAATCACTTTACAACCGCACAACGCTGGAATTTGACAAGGGCATGTTCAGGGTAAAAGGAGATACGGTTGATGTAAATCTTCCTTATGCCGATTTCGGAATGCGCTTTATTTTTTTTGGTGATGAAATTGAAGAGATCCAGCGTTTTGAAATTTCAACAGGAAAAAAAATTGAATCCTTACAGGATGCAGCCGTGTTCCCGGCCAATATGTATCTGGCACCACAAAGTCAGATGAAAAATATCATTCATGAAATACATGAAGAAATGCTGGCACAGGAGGCTTACTTTAAACAAAACAATCAGCCCCTGGAAGCCCAGCGCATTAAAGAAAGGGTGCTGTACGATCTTGAAATGATACAGGAACTCGGGTACTGCAAAGGCATTGAAAATTATTCAAGATTTCTTGATCGCCGCGAACCCGGCACCCGGCCTTTTTGTCTGATCGATTATTTTCCGCAGGATTTTTTACTTGTAGTGGATGAGAGTCACGTAACACTGCCTCAGATCAGCGGCATGTATGGAGGCGACCGGGCCCGTAAAATCAATCTGGTTAATTACGGATTTCGTTTGCCTTCGGCACTGGATAATCGTCCGCTGAATTTTAATGAATTTCAATCTTTACTCAATCAGGTAATATACGTCAGTGCTACTCCGGGGCGCTATGAACTGGAACAATGTGATGGAGTGTACGTAGATCAGGTCGTACGGCCTACAGGACTGCTGGATCCTCCGATTGAAGTCAGACCCTCTGTAAATCAGATCGATGATTTGCTGGAGGAAATCGACAAACGAGTGAATGCCGGCGGGCGCGTACTGGTGACGACCCTGACAAAGCGGCTCTCGGAAGAACTGGCAAAATATCTATTTAAAATTAATATCAAGTGCAAATATCTGCATAGCGAAATTGACGCCTTAGAGCGCATTGAGATCCTGCGCGATTTGCGACTCGGGCACATCGATGTACTGATCGGTGTTAATTTACTGCGGGAAGGACTGGATCTGCCCGAAGTATCGCTGGTGGCTATTCTGGATGCTGACAAGGAAGGATTTTTGCGTGATGAGCGTTCGCTGACACAAACAGCAGGACGTGCAGCGAGAAATGTAAACGGTTTGGTGATTTTTTATGCTGACAAGATTACCCAAAGCATGCAACGTACCATCGATGAAACCGAGCGAAGACGAGAAAAACAAATTCAATACAACGTAATACATCATATTACACCAACAACAATCATCAAGTCGATTGGCGATATTATGGGACAGACCTCTGTGCTGAATGTAAAAAGCCACACTGAAGCAGCACCTTACCAACAACCTGAGCACACCACAATGGCTGCAGAAGAGGCCGGTATGGAATATAGTTCTAAACTGGAACTGGAACATGAAATCAAGAAAGTGAAGAAGCAGATGGAAAGAGCCGCAAAAGACCTCGATTTTATGGAAGCTGCCCGACTTCGCGATAAGATGCTGGCCATGAAGAAAAAGCTGTCCTGAGCATAATTAAATAGAATATAATACATGATAATTTTATTTATCTATTATTATAATTGATTTTCAACGTATTATATAATTAGTAAATTTACTTATTTCTGTTGGCACAATACTTGCTACTTAATTTGTTAAATTACAGTTATGCTAAAGCGCTACATCTTACAATTTCTTCTGATGTCTTGTTCAGCGTTGGTTGCGCAGGCCCAAAACGCTGCAGATTATTTTCAGCAAGCGATGAAATATAAAAAAAATGAAAACTACACAGAAACTGCCCGCTTGCTAGGCAAAGCACTGGAAGCAGACCCGCAAAATAAAAGCTATCAGTATGAACTGGCTGAAGCACATTATCTGGGCAGGAAATATTACGAGTCGATTCCTCTATATGAAGAAATACTCAAAACAGATGCAAAAAATCTGATCATACTTGCTCGGCTTTCAGAAATGTATAGCATGAGTCCCAAAAAAATGAAGGCTGTAGAGTATGCAGAATTAGCACTGAAGCAAAAACCAACGGATGGTATTATCAATAAAATGCTTGGGCGCACTTTTTATGAGGTAAAGCATTACCCAAAAGCTATTGAACAATATCTGATTGCTGAAAAGGCCCTGCCCGGCGATCTGGACATCCCTTACAAATTGGGGAACTGTCATCGCAAACTAACTAATTATCGTGATGCCATGCAGTATTTTCTACGCACTGTTGAACTGGATCCTGAAAACCCCAACAAATTATATGAAGCAGCCGTTGCTTGCTACGATGCCTCGCAATACAAGCAGGCTTTCAACCTTTTTCAAAAAGCAGAAGACAAAGGTTATTACAAAACGAAGGCGTTTTATAGTAACTGGGCACTGGCTTGCATTGAAATGAAAGAATTTGATCAGGCACTTTCCTATTATAACAAGGCAAAAGAATATGCACCGTATGACAAAGAAATTAATCTTTCGATCGCAGATGTTTACCTGAAAAAAGGCGACTTTAATAAATGCAGGGAATTTCTGGATGAAATTTTAAAAATAAATCAGAAAGATGCCGATGTGATCTACATTAAAGGCATGTCCTATTACAAAGCCGGAAATACAGGCAAAGCGGAAACCTATTTCAATCTTGCATTCAGTATAGATCCTTCACTAAAAAGTTTGCGCTACACCAA
>JADYYU010000108.1 GCA_020853515.1 Chitinophagaceae bacterium
AAGGCTGGGCTGCACCACCGATACTGTAACTGTAGGCTGCCGTTCCACCGGTCGCTGTGATGCTGATGCTGCCGTCGTTGCCGGGTACACAGGTAGGTGGTGTCATGCTGATATTGCTGATTTGCAAAACAGTGGGCTGCACTACCGGAAGTACAGTAGTGTTGCTGCATCCATTGGCATCTGTTACTACGATAGTATATATCCCGGAAGTTAAGTTAGTAAACAATCCGTTTACATTACTAATATTATTCGGCAGTAGTTGATAAGTCATTAGCCCATTGCCGCCGCTTGCCCCTACTGTGATTGAACCGTCACTACCACCGTTACAACTGACATTTGTGGTTGATAATACAGACCAGGTAATTGCTGCAGGTTGGTTGATCTGAATAGTGGTGCTGATTGAGCAGCCGTTGGCATCAACAGCCGTAACGGTGTAAAGACCTGCTGTAATATTTGTAAAGATACCACTCTGATTATTGATGTTGTTTGGTAGTAATGTATAATCGATGGGGCCGATGCCTCCATTTGCTGCGACCGTAATCTGCCCGTCGCTGCCGCCAAAACAAAGCACATCTGTTGAATTGTTCATTGTCCATGTTATTGCTAAAGGCTCAACAATCGTCAATGCAGTGCTGCCTGTACAACCGTTTGCATCTGTCATGGTAATGGTATAAAGTGCAGCCTGCAAATTGTTAAACTGACCGTTGCCATTAGTGATATTGCCCGGCATGAGGGTAAAATTATAAGGCGCCATGCCTCCTGAAAAGTAAGTGGTAACGCTGCCGTCACTGGCTCCATTGCAGAATACATCGGTGATCGCCACATTGACGATTACTGGTGAATTGGGAGGGGCTAAGTTAGTAACGCTGGAAGATGTGCACCCATTTGCATCTGTTATTGTAACCGTATAATTACCTGCTGCAAGATTGCTGAAAGTGTTGCCGGCCTGATTGCCACCGCCAATATT
The DNA here is from genome assembly GCA_020853515.1 of Chitinophagaceae bacterium. Taxonomy (GTDB): domain Bacteria; phylum Bacteroidota; class Bacteroidia; order Chitinophagales; family Chitinophagaceae; genus OLB11. The sequence goes on from JADYYU010000108.1 coordinate 968, forward strand.
ATAGGCATAGGCGGGTGTGCCTCCCGATGCTGTTACTGTGATACTGCCGTCGTTGCCCGGAACACAGCCCGGCAATACAAGATTCAGATTTGTAATTTGCAGCACAGCAGGTTGGGTCAGATTAATGACCGTAGAAATGGAGCACCCGTTTGCATCACTTGCCGTTACAGTATAGGAGTTGGCTGTTAAGAAAGTGAAATTGCCACTCATGTTAGTTACATTATTTGGTTGCAAATTATAGGTAATACCGCCAGTACCTCCACTTGCATTTATATTGATGGCTCCATTGGTTCCACCATTACAATTTACATTAACCACATTAATATTATTCCAGAGCAATGCACCTGGCTGTACTACGCTAAGGGCTGTAGTAATTGTACATCCATTGGCGTCAGTGGCTGTAACGGTAAAACTCCCGGCTGTCAGGTTGATGAAAAGGCCCGTATTATTGTTCAAGTTATTTGGCATCAGGTTGTAACTGATATTGCCTGTGCCCCCGATCGCCGTTGCCGTAATACTTCCGTCGTTACTGCCATTACAGGTAATGTCGATTCCATTTGTCAGGCTCCAGTTTAATGCCGGGGCTTGCATAATAGCTGTGGTGGAACTGATAGTACATCCATTGGCATCAGTGACTGTAATAGTGTAAGTACCTGCAATTAAATTTGAAAAAATACCGCTCACATTTGATAGGTTGCCCGGTTGCAAGGTGTAGGTTAATGTTCCGATGCCCCCGGATGCAGATATTGCGATGCTGCCGGTATTGCCGCCATTACAAATGACGTCGGTCGTTGCAACATTGTTGATCACCGGTGCATTCGGAGGAACGATCGTAATGCTGCTGGTAGCTGTGCAGCCGTTGGCGTCAACCACGGTGGCAGTATAGGTGCCGGCAGCTATGTTTAAAAATAAATTGCCTGCCTGATTGGGGCCACCAATATTGAAATTATAAGCCATGGGTCCCCCGGTTGCACTGATGGTAATGCTTGCATCATTGCCAGGTACACAGGTAGGAGGCGTAGAAAGGATATTTGAAATTTGCAAGGCTGCAGGTTGTGTTATAGAAATTGTAGTATTTCCGGTACAACCGTTGGCATCTGTCACTGAAATTGTATAAATGCCGACAGCCGCAACATTGAAAATATTGGACAGTTGATTTGCACCACCATTTATATTATATTGAAATGCCGGGGTGCCTCCGTTCACATTTACTGTAATGTCTGTATTGCCTCCGTAGCAGGGTATACCGGCTGCAACAGCATTGACAGTCAAGGCCTGAGGCAAGGATAAACCAGCTACTGAAGTAGACGTACAGTTGCTGGCATCAACGACTTGTATGGTGTATGTACCAGCAGTTAGTGGACTGAAGATACCACTGATATTTGATATATTGCCTGGTAATAATGTGTAAGTAATGATGCCGTTATTGCCATTGGCCACTACATTGATACCGCCATTTTGATTGGCACAATTAGGATTGGTTAAGGTTACACTCACAATCGCAGGTCCCTGAGGCTGACTGATCACGGCAATGGTAGTAGTGCTGCAGCCATTGGCGTCGGTGGCAGAGATCGTATAAGTACCGGTTCCAAGATTGGGAAAAAATCCGGTATTATTCATGGCGCCTCCGGGCAGCAACTGGTAGTTGATAGTTGGAACACCCCCCTGAGCAATTGCGGCGATTTGACCTGTATTGGCAGCACCGCAGGGAATGTTTGTAATGTTCACACTTTGCCATGTTATTGGCAAAGGATCTGTTAGTGCTATCGTCGACGAATTAGTACAGCCGGCAGCACTTGAAACAGTAATGGTATAAATGCCGGCACCTAAGTTGCCAAATACTGCGGGACTGCCATTTTGCAATACCGGCCCGGGCTGCATAAAAAAGGAAATAGGAAAGTAGTTCACGTTGCCTGTGGCAGTGATACTTCCGTTCATATCACCGGCACAAAGAATGGGGGATGCTACCAGCGAAAGTGAAGGTGTCGGTTCTACAAAAATGGTGACCGACGAATCGCGTAACGGACAGCCGGGGTAGGAGGCGGTTACGGTAAATGTGGTAGTGGCTGCAGGGAAAGCAGTAACTACATTTCCGATCGCGGGGCTAACCAGTGCTACCGGGGTCCAACTGAAGGTGAGGTTTGGATTGGCTGGATTTGGGATCGCCGTCAATGTAGCTGTTTGTCCGGCACAGATCGTATCATTATCGGAGACTGCATAGGTTGGGTATTCCAGAATATCGATCGTGACACTGTCGGTAATATAATTGGCACACAAAGTACCATACACGTAGATCTTCAGTGTTTCAGTGCCCTCTGCTATGAAATCTTCAATGGGCGGAATGACCAGAGACGCACTCACCGCAAATGCGGGAATGACCACAGATGGCGCCAGGACGGGAAAGTCAACCCCATTGGTAGCAGTGCCGGCATATACCAGATTAACGGTTTGGGGGTATGGTTTGGGGTTAGGTCGCGAAATAGTTAACACCGCGGAATTGCAGCCTTCGATCGCAAAAGGATTCGCGGCTGGCATATTATTCGTGGAAACAATATTGGTAATGGTTGCGGCATCGGATACAAAACTGCCTGCTTCTAAAAACACGCCTGAATCGAGTACGCCATCATAAACGTCTGCAATGGCAAATTTCATATGATAAGTAGAGCAGGGTGTAACGGCGGCTTTTGCTAAAATTGTTTGTGTAAGTCCGTCATAAACAACGGTGGTGCCGAAAGTATTATTGATATAAAGGGCATTGTTGGGCGGTGCGCAGGGTGCAAAAACAGAGCCGCAAGGGTTGGCATTTGACCAGTTTACAGTATTGATAGAAACTGGGCAGTTAGTACCGGGTATGAGCGCAACATTTGTTGGTGCGCCATATCCCGGACCGCTGATAAAAAACGAAAATATGTCATTAAAACTTGAGCAGGTATAATTGGTATATTCTTCGGAGCCAAAGCGATAGTTAAATTTAACGGTATCTCCGATGGGGATAAAGTCGAATTCAAGTTTGCACAAATCATGTATGGTGCCTGTAGCCGCCGCAGCCAGATCAGCATCACCACCAGTAGTACCATAGCTGATACTGGTAAAAAATCCGGCACTTAGGTTGGTGTTAATAGCTGAGCCGCTGGTTAAAACGATGCCGCTGTCCATGGCTAATGTTGTGAGGATGCCATTATCAAACCGGCCGCTGGCTCCGCTCGGACAGATAAGTACAGGATTGAAATAAGTAACTCCGGCTCCAACCAGACGGTCTATCATTTGGTTGGCAGGCATGTTTGGGGTAATTGTCATTTGCGCCTTCAGAGCGAAATGACTGCTTAATGCAAAAAAAAGGACAATAAAATACGTTGAAATTTTATAAAATTTGTTCATGCTAGTAAATAAATAGATTCAAAAAAGGGAATGCTAACTTTTCAAACACTAAATTTAAGGCAAACAGCCCTGACATTCAAATACTTATCGACTAAATTTTACTGTGATCTGGTTAATTAAAGCAGTACAGGCAATGGTAAATCGGGGCTTTGTCTGTATTTTTCTTTAATCTGTTTTTTTTGAAGTTTGTATATTAATTAAAATCAGATTACTATGTATTAATTTAAATTAATATAACAGTTTATTTTTTTATGAAAGAGGGGTGAAATAAGTTTGGACAGCCGCAGGAGATTTGAGCTGGATGGCAGTGACTATGAGCTCCTGAAGGGTTATTTAGTATGTTGATATCCATCTGCTCAGCACACCGGGTAAAAAAATCGGAATCTTACCGGAAGTTAAGCAGTAATGCCGGGTAAATTGCAGGTTATACAAATCGTAGATCACGCCAATTTATTTATTTAAAAAAGTATTACAATTTTAAAGTGCGAAACACTATTTTTGTCCTTTTTACAATCACAACAGATGCCAACAGAATATTACCTGTTTCTTAGTTTTGCCCTTTTTTGCATTGGTGTAATGGGGGTATTGATGAGGCGTAATGCCATTATCATACTGATGTGCATTGAACTGATGCTGAATGCAGTGAACCTGCTGATGGTTACGTTCAGTAAAATGCACAATAATGCAGATGCACAGATATTTGTATTTTTTATTATGGTAGTTGCCGCCGCTGAAGTCAGCGTAGGTCTTTCTGTGATCGTATTAATGTATCGGAAAGTGCGCTCAATTGATGTGAATATTTTAAACCGCTTAAAGAATTAAATAGCAAAAGTTCAGTATGACAAATTTGGTTTGGTTAGTTCCCTTGTTTCCACTTATTGGTTTTTTAATTACAGGGTTAGGTAGAAATATCCTGGGCAAATCTGCAGGCTGGATTGCTTCGCTGGCCATTTTATCGTCATTCATTTTGTCATTGCTTATTTTTATGGAAGTCAAAGCAGGCAATGGCGCTGCACCGGCCGTTGTGTCCTTATTTGATTTTATTAATATCGGCAGTATGCATATCCCATTTTCGTTTCAGGTAGATGCACTGAGTACCGTTTTTATGCTGGTCATTACCGGTGTTGGTTTTTTAATACATCTTTATTCTATTGCGTACATGGGGCATGATGACGGCATGGCAAAGTTTTTCTCCTTTCTTAATTTATTCGTTTTTTCGATGTTATTGCTTGTTACCGGTGCCAATTATCTGGTTATGTTCATCGGATGGGAAGGTGTGGGGCTTTGCTCATATCTGCTGATAGGATTCTGGTACAAAAATGTTGAATATACCAAAGCGGCGCAAAAAGCTTTTGTGATGAATCGTATCGGGGATCTTGGTTTTTTGATCGGTATCTTTTTACTTTTTTCAAAATTCGGCACTTTAGATTATACGGCATTGCAGGTTGCTTTTACAGGTGGGGGTATTGATAGCTCGTTTGTCACTGCTGTTGCTTTATGTTTTTTTGTGGGAGCCACCGGCAAAAGTGCTCAGATTCCTTTGTTTACCTGGTTGCCCGATGCAATGGCGGGGCCTACGCCGGTGTCTGCCCTAATTCATGCAGCTACCATGGTAACAGCCGGGGTTTATATGATCACCCGCAGCAATTTTATTTATTCCCTGTCGCCGGATGCGCAGCAGGTGATACTGATTATTGGGTTGGCAACCGCACTCGTAGCTGCTACAATTGCTACCCGTCAGCATGATATCAAAAAAGTACTGGCGTATTCAACGGTCAGTCAACTGGGTTTTATGTTTATGGCTTTAGGAGTGGGGGCTTATACGGCAGCCGTGTTTCATGTTATTACGCATGCATTTTTTAAGGCTCTGTTGTTTCTTGGTTCTGGTTCTGTGATCCATGGCATGAGCGGCGAGCAGGATATCAGAAAAATGGGCGGGCTCAAAAGTAAAATGAAAATAACCTACATTACTTTCTTTATCGGTTGCATCGCCATTGCAGGCATTCCGCCTTTAAGCGGTTTCTTTTCTAAAGATGAAATTATGATGCATGTATTTTCACATGGCACCTCCGGAAAAGTATTCTGGATTTTTGGTATGTTGGCAGCTCTCATGACCGCTTATTATATGTTCAGACTGCTCTTCATAACGTTCTTTGGCGAATTCAGAGGAACTGAACATCAACGAGCCCATCTTCATGAAAGTCCGGCTTTGATGACGATGCCTCTGATCATTCTGGCTGTATTGTCTATTGCCGGTGGTTTGATCGGCATACCGGAGCATCATGCGTTGGCAGCTTTTTTACAACCATTGCTCGTAACTAGCGGACATGAAGAAGCTCATCTTTCATTCAATACTGAAATTGTTCTGATGGCTATTGCGGTGGCCATTGCGCTTGCAGGCATCATCATAGCCTGGAGCGAATACAAAAAGTACAATGCACAAAAGCAGACTACGGGTCTTGCTTCCTTTTTTGAACATAAATGGTATATTGATGAACTATATGATATGATCATCAGCAAGCCACTGAAAAATATCAGTTCCTTTTTCGAAAAGGTCATTGAAAGAGCCGGAATAGATGGTGCCGTAAATGGAGTTGGTAAAATGATACAGGCCGGCAGTAACAAAATACGTTTACTGCAAAGTGGTCTGGTAGGATTTTATATGTTCCTGATGGTTATAGGTATCATCGTGCTGTTTATTGTTCAGGTATGGTTTAACAAGTTTTAATTTTTGTAAAAATAGATAAGGATAATTAAAGATGCTGATACTTTTAATCATATTGATTCCTTTGCTCGGAGGTTTGCTTACATTGGCAATGCCATCGTCGAAAGCTAATATTACCGGGCTGCTGAGCAGCATTGCTACGCTGGTTATTGCCATTGTGGCTGCGTATCTTTTTACGCAAAAAAACAGTGCGGCCCTGCTTACTTATGACTGCAACTGGATCGCATCGATCGGGGCCCGCTTTACGATCGATCTGGGAACCGGTCTTTCGGTATTGATGGTACTACTTACCGCACTGGCTTTTCCGCTCATTTTTATATTTTTGCAAAATAAGCGGCCTGAACAGGGCAATCTTTTTTATGGCTTAATGTTGCTGGCGCAGGTTGGACTTACCGGCGTTTTTGTCGCTAAAGATGCGTTGCTGTTTTATGGATTCTGGGAAATTGCCCTGATACCGGTTTACTTTTTAAGTTCAATGTACGGCGGTGCCAACAGAATTAAAGTAACCTTCAAATTTTTTGTTTACACGTTCGCAGGTAGTTTGCTGATGCTGGTGAGCATTTTATATATTTATCAGCAAACACCCACACATTCTTTTGCCTGGGGCAGTTTTGTTGAAACCGGAAACAATCTTTCACCCATGATACAAAACTGGTTGTTCTGGCTCATGTTTATTGCTTTTGCCATCAAAATGCCTGTTTTCCCTTTTCATACCTGGCAGCCGGATGCTTATGAACAAAGCGCTACACCTGTTACTATTGTCATGAGTGCATTGATGGTGAAAATGGGGTTGTTTGCAGTGATCATCTGGTTAGTGCCGGTGCTTGCAGCAGGTAGTTTGCAATGGATCAATGTGGTGATGGTATTGTCAGTATGCGGTATCGTGTATGCTTCTTGTCTGGCCATGGTGCAAAGCAATATTAAGCGCCTGATTGCCTACTCGTCTATTGCCCACGTCGGTTTGATGTGTGCAGCTATTTTTTCACAGCATGAGCTGGGTACTCAGGGTGCCATTTTGCAAATGTTTAATCACGGTATTAATATTATGGGTCTTTGGTTTTTAGTCGCTGTGATCGAAAACCGTCTTCATACACAGGATATGAATCAGATGGGAGGCATTGCAAAAGTGGCGCCTGTGTTTACGATTGCTTTGGTGCTTATTTCTCTGGCTAATATTGCCCTTCCGCTGACGAATGGTTTTGTAGGTGAGTTTATGATGTTCAATGCGGTTTTTAACAGTGCCACACCTTACAGGGTAGTGTTTACGGTCGTTGCAGGTCTGGGCATCATTCTGGCTGCCGTTTATACCTTAACCATGATCAGAAAGGTTGCTTTCGGTGAACTAAATGCACAAACAGAGGGCTTTAAAGACCTTTCTCACAATGAAACTTTTATACTCGCTTTGATCATGTTACTGATTTTGGTTTTAGGATTTTATCCAAAACTGATCACCGGTTTGATTGCAGTCAGTTGATTATATTGAAAAAAAAATTACAGAAATGAATGCTATTGTAGTATCGGCTTTATTGGGTGTTTTGATGATGTTTTCGGGACTCATATTCCGTAAAAGCAAGCAAATACAGGGTGTGGCAGTGCTCGCATTTGTGGTTCTGCTCGGAACTGTTTGCTATGATAAATATTTGGTATCGGTGAGTGTACAGTCTTACTTTAATATGATCTCACTCGATCAGTATTCGGCCTGGTTTAATGTGCTGATCACGGCTTGTGCATTGATATATGTACTGATGTTTCATAAAAATATTACCGCCGTTGGCAAAAATGAAGGTGAATATTTTGCTTTGTTGTTTTTTATTTTGTGCGGTGTTTATCTATTGTCATCTTTCAGTAACCTGCTGATACTTTTTCTTGGTATCGAAATTTTGTCCATCCCCCAGTATATACTAGCGGGCAGTGACAAGGAAAATATTAAAAGTAACGAAGCCTCGCTCAAGTATTTTTTGATGGGCGCTTTCAGTACAGGTATCTTACTGATGGGTATGACACTGATTTACGGTGCAACCGGTAGTTTTGATATCATGAGTGATCGTTTTGCAGCTCAGTTTGTAAATGTTGAAGGCATGAGCGCCCTTTCATTTGTCGGTATCATGTTGCTGATCATTGCGTTTGGTTTTAAGGTATCGGCGGCACCTATGCACTTCTGGACCCCCGATGTATATGATGGCACACCAACGGCTTTTACACCCTTCATGGCTACTATTGTGAAGGTAAGCGTCTTTGTGGCTTTTATTAAATTATTTCACTTCTCATTCGGTAACATTAACGAAGCCTGGCAAATCACGATCGCAGTGATGATCGGCCTGACGCTGCTGATCGGTAACCTGACCGCTGTGTACCAGCAAAGTGTCAAGCGGATGATGGCGTATTCTTCGATCGCGCAGGCCGGCTTTATGCTATTTGCGATCTACTCTTTTAATACAACTTCCTGGAAAGGCTTGCTGTTATATAGTGTGGTATATACACTGGCTTCGATGGGTGTTTTTGCTGCAATCATCAAAATGAAAGATCAGACTTTTGAAGGTTTTAACGGTCTTGCAAAGCGGCAACCGGTACTGGCGGCCACAACCGCTATCTGTCTCTTGTCGCTGGCAGGCATCCCTTTGACCGGCGGTTTTTTTGCCAAATATTTTTTATTGTCTGCTACCGTTGAGCAGGGTAAAATGCTCGGGCTGGTTATTTTTGCAGTGCTGATGGCTGCCGTCAGCGCTTACTATTATTTTAAAGTGATCATGAGCATGTATTTCAAAGAAGGCGATGCAGGCATGTTGGCAGAACCGGTGCCTTTTGAAAAGGCGCTTTATATTATAAATGCAGCCATTATTATCTTATTGGGCTTACTGCCCGGACTGATTTTACTTTAAATTTACATTGTTCATAATTCTGTAAGCATTCCTTCATAGTTAGGTAATATTAAGGTAAGTACTTTGCATAAACTTACTGACCATGATCTATGTTCATACTTTCACTGCTATTGAGCAGCAATTATGCAAATTGCTATCTGCTGAATCAGCGCTGACTCAGCTTGATATTCGTCACCTGAATGAGGCACAGATGCAACGATTACAAAGTTTTGAACAGCATCAGACTCTCATTTATTCCTTTCAGGATCTGGCATCTTATAAACATCTCGATACCTTTCAGCGTGAAGTTGAGATGGTGAAATTACTAGTGGCTTTTGCAAAGCAAATGACCTGCGAAAGATTGATTTTGATTTCCTATCCCGGCGCGTATTCGTCGTCCGATAATATGTTTTTACAGCATAAAGGCCTCATTGAGCAACTATTTGTAGGCAGCGGCATACCCTGTACTATACTGCGCGTACAGGGCATTGGCAGTGCACCGTTGCAACTGAATAATTTTCATGGATTGTTTTTTGATACAAATGCCCAGCGTTACGTGATTCCCAGTGGATCAGGCAATGTGATCTATTCGGTCAATCTGAAAAATCTTGCAACGATCATCAGTAAACTGGTTTGTGAAATAGAACCGGAAACCTTCGATGTTTTTGATAAAATTTGTTCTATGAAAAATTTTCTGCATTATCATTCACCACATACACATGTGCAGCAAAGGCCATTACTTTATCTTTATGTGCAAAGCTACTTCGACCGATATATAGCACCAACGATGATTGAACTGCTGATGCGTCCTGCTGTTCCGATGTATAATTTTCGAACCGAAAAGACATTTGGTATTTCACTGCATGCAGAGATGTTTGAACAGCTTAGGCCCGGTCATCAGCCATTGCTAACAGACGATTATATTTTTTCGAAAAAATCAAAGCTCATTCCTGTATCGTAAGCAAAGCCACTCATTTGTTGTAGATGAATTCCGACGTCGCCTTACTGAAAGATCAATTAGCTAATATATACCGGCATTTAAATTAAACCGGTAAGTCCTGAGCGTGAAAATGGGGCTTCCTGATTATTTTCGACCCTACCATGCAAACCGGGTTAAATTCATGTGCCGCATAATGAAATTTGCGTGGCTGGGAAGGCCTTATAAAGTGTCTGTCGGTTGAGGGCAAGATTCTTATTTTAATGCAGACTAACTGAATAAAATCATTCCTGACTTTCTTTTATTTCTACTAAATTTGTGCAAATCGAAAAATCATCTGGCATGCGCATTTTTTTCCTGTTAACCTTACTTCAGAGTTCGTTGTTTTTATTTGCTCAAAACGATAATGCTTACCGATCAAAGGACAATAAGCATTACTGGCAAAATCGTAAGCCATTTGACGGTTACTGGCAGCAGGATGTGGCCTATAAAATTGTGGCCAGTGTAGATGAAAAAACACGGGTTATTGACGCAACGGAAGAGCTGACCTACTGGAATAACTCACCCGACGAACTTAATTTTGTTTATTTTCATTTGTATCAAAATGCATTTGTAAAGGGATCGTATCTCGAAGAGTTATATAAAGTAAATAAACAGCCGGTTCGCAGAAGAGGTTCATATCAGGAACGGAGCCTGGGTACGCTGGTAGAAAATTTGCAGGTGAACGGGCAGAAAGCGAAAGTTGAAATAGACAATACCATCATGAAAGTTTACTTGCCTGTTCCGCTGAAACCGGGCGGCTCGGTAGTATTTAAGATGAACTTTGCTACTTTTTTTGACACCGGAGATATTCGTAGAAGAATGGGTGTGTATATGTCGAACGGGTTTCCGCATTTTAATGGCGTACACTGGTA
>JADYYU010000109.1 GCA_020853515.1 Chitinophagaceae bacterium
GCTGGGCACACAAAAAATACAGCCAAATACTGGCCACATGACCGCTGAAGAAAAGATCTTTGGTAAGCGGGGAAAATCTTGGGTAGACTGTATTTTCAAGAAATACGTCGCGCAGCACTATGATGCCTGCAGGCGGGTCTAATGCGACTAAAAAAATGCAAATCTGTCGGATCACCGCCACCAGCAAATGCATCTCAATAATACGATAAATGATTTTAGGTTTGTGCAGATGTGTGACGAGTACCAAAAATAAACTGGTATAAAGGACGCAAAAGATTGCCACAGAAAAATCAAACTGCGGGATTAAATAGAGCAATTCATCCTTTAACTGTATACCCTTACGCAACTCAATATAAATACCAATTTTTTGTGTAATGGCAGAGTAGAGGAAAAACAAACCCGGCAGCAACAAGATTTTAATTGCAAACAACCTTTCGGACAGAGCCACTTTCCAGGCAGATACAATGGTGCTAAAATGTTGACGATTAGGTAACAATTAATTGATTATTTATTGGTGCAAAATATTTTGTATTTCCAAAAACGGATTCAAGATAGCTGAATTTTGGCGACCGTTTCCGATCTTGTACAATTTTTAACGCTTTTTTATAAAAAACTTAAAAAGTCAAACTGTCGTAAACAGTCTACCAGTTGACGAACGCTTTATTAAAAATGTCATCTGCAAGCTGATCTGAAATGGAAGCGATCAGTGCATTTTCGACTGTCTGAATATTCTGGTCAGCATTGAAATCAGCAAATCGGCTGAAGCTTTGAGTGAAATTATTCTTTTCGTTTTTGTTATTGACAAATTGCATATTGACTGTAATGGTCAACCTGTTTTTTGTACTGGTTTCGGTTCCTGAAATGGACGCAACAGTCACTGAATAATCGGTAATTTCACCTTGCAGGTCATAATCGGTCTTGTCACTGTTTACCTGTGAAAGCGAAGTTTGTGAAAGAATCCGCTGCCTCAGTTTTTCAGTAAATGAAGCCGACAATGAGGGCACTGCATTCCGTGCCTTGTTTTCAATAAAATGCACATTGATCGTTTTGCCTTCGATGGCCGCACCTGTAAAACTGTAAACGCCACAGGAAGCACAACTCATGATGCCAATAAACAGAAACAGATGCCTGAGCAGGAGGACCTGCCAATTTAGAATCCGGTTTTCATCGATGGCCGAAAATTGCATCATGTTATTCTTCAATGTCATATTCTTTGATTTTTCGGTAGAGGGTTCGTTCAGAAATTCCTAATTCGGACGCCGCATCCCTTCTTCGGCCGCGGTGTTTTTTGAGGGCACGCAAAATGAAATCTTTTTCATTATCGGCCAGGTTCAACGATTCTTCTACCGAGTGGATCTCCTGCAATTTTTGCGAATCGGCATTAGACAGGATCAGGGGCTGCGGATTGTTGTTCATCACCTTCTGCATATCATTTGTATAGGGCATCAACTGCGACTCCAGCCCATTGAGTTCAGCCTGATACGTAGATGCGATGGCAGGGTTTTTAACGATTTCAAAGAACATCTTTTTAAGTTCGTTGACATCTTTTTTCATGTCAAAGAAAAGCTTGTATAATATTTCACGTTCATTGGCAAAGTCACCACCCGAATTGTTCTGATGCGAAGTGAGTACCGGCATTTTCTCAGTTGTATGTATCGGTAAAAACATTCTGAATTCTTCTTCATCCACTTCGCGGTTGGGTGACAACACCGATATTTGCTCAGCAATATTTTTTAATTCCCTGATATTGCCCGGCCAGCGGTAATTCACCAGCAGGTTTTTTGCATCCGGCGTTAGTTGAATAGGATTGGTTTTATACTTATCAGCAAAGTCTACACAAAACTTTCTGAACAATATCGGAATATCTGCTTTACGTTCCCTGAGCGCTGCTACCCTGATGGGGACTGTGCTCAAACGATAGTACAGATCTTCTCGGAAACGTCCGCCATTGACCAGATGCAACAAATCTTTATTCGTAGCTGCTATAACGCGGACATTGGTAACCTGCACTTTAGAGGAGCCCACTCTGATATACTCGCCAGTTTCCAACACTCTCAGCAAGCGCGCTTGTGTCCCCAGGGGCAACTCACCGATTTCATCTAAAAAGATCGTGCCGCCGTTCACAGTTTCAAAGTAACCTTTACGGCTTTCTGTAGCACTCGTAAAGGAGCCCTTTTCATGTCCAAAAAGTTCACTGTCGATGGTTCCTTCAGGAATTGCACCGCAGTTAATTGCAATAAATGAGTTGTGTTTACGGGCACTCTGGGCATGAATGATCTGCGAAAATACTTCCTTACCAACGCCGCTTTCACCTTGAATGAGCACTGTGAGATCTGTGTTTGCAACCTGCGATGCTACACTAAGTGCGTAATTCAGCGAGGGGTCGTTGCCAATGATACTGAAACGGTTTTTGATCGATTGTAATTCTTGTTCTGTAAGCATGTATAATTGAAAGGTGACAAAGTTACAGTAATCTTCCATTTATGGCATGTACTATTTGTTATAAAAGTGCCAAACAATAGGGGACAGCAATTTCGATATTGCATGATCCGGGCATAAGTATATGTTTAATTCTGTAGTGGCCATGATTAATTGTAAGTCAGTGGCTTCCTTCGCAACATGAAATTTAGGGGGCTATTTTATGGATATGCTATTGTGAGATGGCTACAGACGTTTGCCAGGAATTATCAGCATGTAATCACAGATTGAAACAAAAATAGACGTGTAGAGGTTTTTACTTGGCGCAAAAATGGGTTCGGTTGTACTTTCTGCCAGCCTTTTTTTAGTTTTTATTTTTTATTAGCTAGATCCGGTTACAGCATGGATGTGCTGGCCGGATTTTCTGTTACTACCGACTTTACTTTTCTATCTTTCTGATCAGACACCGACTCTTTCGCTGAGAAAATTTTCCCACTTCGTCAGGTTACCGTTCTTAAGTACCCGAGGGAATTTGTTCATGGCACCGAATTTACCGGTGGCATGCAGAAAATCAACAAATGTTCTGGCAGGTAATATTTCAATAAAAAGGTGGGGCAGGGCACTTTGTCTTTCAACAGCGTAATCATCGTTGATCTTGCACAGTGTGGCATCAATTTTATCAATGATCTGCTGCTTATCAACTATTTCATCGCAACCGATAAACCAGGTATGGGCAAATTTGCCTTCATGCACTTTACCTGAAACAGTAAATTCTTTAATCGTGATGTTCAATGAGCGCTGCACTTCGTCAATTGCTTTGTTCATATTTTCAATACTCAGGTGCTCGCCACATAAACTTAAAAATTGTTTGGTTCTGCCTACGATTACGATTTCGGCATTTTTTACAGAAGTGAATTTTATGACATCGCCAATAATATAGCGCCACGCACCGGCGCAGGTAGACAGCACGACTGCATATTTTGTGTTTTCTACCACTTCATGTATCATATAGGCCATTGCCTTGGGCGTAATTTCACCGTCTTCGTCAAAATTTTCTTCGTTAAACGGTACAAATTCGTAAAAGATATTATTATTCAATATCAGTTTGATGCCGCGGGTATCAGGCCTCGATTGAAATCCAAAAGAACCTTCAGAGGCCATATACGTTTCGATATAAGTAATGGGTTTGCCCAAAAGGTTTTTAAAATTTTCCTGATAGGGCTCAAAAGAAACACCCCCATGAATATAAAGTGCCAAGTTAGGCCAGATTTCGTGAATATGATTAACTTTATGATAGGCAATAATCTCTTCAAATACTATTTGCACCCAGGCCGGTACTCCACAAACAATACCCACATTCCAGGTAGGTGCCTTGCGCACGATCAGTTTAATACGGTCTTCCCAGCGTGGCCGGCGGGCAATACTCTGACCGGGTTTGTAAAATAAAAATGAAAGCCAACGGGGCATTTTTTTTGCGCTGATCCCACTCATGTCGCCCTCATAATAATCACCCTTTTCGAACAAAGAAGTGGTGCCGCCCAGCATCAGAATCCCTTTATCGAAAACACCGGAGGGCAGCTTGAAATTTTGCATCGAAAAAAATTGTTTCATACCGGCCTTTTTTACAGACTTGATCATATCGTCTGTAACCGGTATATGCTTGCTGGCGCTTTCAGAAGTGCCTGAACTCAATGCAAAATATTTGACTTTGCCAGGCCAGCATACATTTTGCTCACCTTCCTGGCAAAATTTCCACCATTGACTATACATCTGGTTATAGTTATGAAAAGGCACCGTTTCTTTAAACTGACTGTAAATTTTATCAGCAGCAGCCATTTTACCAAAGTGATAATGCTTGCCAAAATGCGTATTTTTTGCCTTGCGCAATAACCTTGTCAGAACCTGGGTCTGATAACTTCTGGCCGTGCCGGTAATAATCGTAAAGTTTTGACGGATACGAAGGGAACGGTTAATCAGATGTCCAAGTAAAGCCACGGTGAAAGGTTTAGAATTTTAGAGGTAAAGCAAATATCTGTATGGTGTTTAAGCGAGATAGAAATTGTGTGATGGAAGTGCAAAGAAACTCAAATTATTTTTGTTTCGGTAAAAAAGTGATCGAAAGTTAATCCCAATGAAATTGCAAGCGAATTTAATTAAGCATTGTTTTCAGCTCTCATTTGCGGAAAAAAGAGCACATCTTGTATGCTAAGCTGATTGGTCATCAGCATGGCCAGCCGGTCGATCCCGAAACCAATACCTGAAGTTGGGGGCATACCATATTCGAGCGCACGCAGAAAATCCTGATCAACAAACATCGCTTCATCATCACCTCTTTCCATCAGTCTGGCTTGTTCTTCAAACCGCTCGCGCTGATCAATCGGGTCATTGAGTTCAGTATAGGCATTGGCTAATTCCTTTCCATTCACGATCAGTTCAAAACGCTCTACCAGCCCGGGTTTGCTTCGATGTTTTTTAGTCAGCGGGCTCATTTCCACCGGATAGTCGATTATAAATGTAGGCTGTACATAATTTGCCTCGCATTTTTCGCCAAAAATCTCATCCAGCATTTTTGCACGTCCCATAGACGGATCGGTTTGAATATGTAATTGTTTACAGACGGCCCTTACTTCCTCTTCATTCATAGCACTCACATCAATACCTGTGAATTCATGAATGGCATCGTAAATGCTGATTCGTTTGTACGGTGCTTTAAATTCAATTTCTTTTTCACCAACTGAGAGATTTGTTTTACCGTTGGTGGCTAAAGCAACCTGTTCCAGTAATTGTTCAGTTGTTTCCATCATCCAGAAATAATCTTTGTAAGCGACATAAAATTCAAGAATCGTAAATTCAGGATTATGGGTACGGTCCATCCCTTCGTTTCTGAAATTGCGACTGAATTCATAAACAAAATCGAAGCCGCCTACGATCAGTCTTTTCAGATATAATTCGTTTGCAATACGCAAATAGAGTGGCATATCCAATGCATTGTGATGCGTAATAAAAGGGCGTGCTGCGGCACCACCCGGAATACTTTGCAACACGGGTGTTTCCACTTCCAGGGCGTCCATTTTATTCAAATATTCTCTGATGCAGTTCATCATACGCGTTCGCTTGATAAAGGTCTCTTTTACACCAGGGTTTACGATCAGATCTGCGTAGCGGCGTCTGTACCTGAATTCAGGATCGGTGACTTCGTCAAAAGCTTCACCATCTTTTTCTTTAACAACCGGCAAAGGCCGCAACGACTTAGACAATAAGGTCAGTTCTTTTACATGTATAGATGTTTCGCCGGTTTTAGTAGTAAAGACATAACCTTTTACTCCAATAAAGTCGCCGATATCAATGAGTTTCTTCCAGATCACATCGTACAGTGATTTGTCTTCACCGGTACAAATGTCATCCCGCTTAATATATAATTGAATACGTCCTGCACCATCTTGAATCACACAAAAATTGGCCTTGCCCATATCGCGGACGCTCATGATACGACCGGCAATACTGATCTCTGCAAAATCGGCGGCATTTTCTGCACCTTTAAAATTTTCCTTGATCACAGCAGATGAGTGTGTAATAGGGTATAAGGCAGCAGGATATGCGTCTATTCCTAATTTTGTAAGCTCCTGAAGCTTTTCTCTCCGGATGATTTCCTGTTCAGATAAGTGCATGTGTTTATTTTTAAAAGTGTGCAAAAGTAGAAGAGTAAAAACTAAAAAAGCAGAAACATTGCATAAATTATTTAAATTAAACAGTAGCAGATTGACTTTGAAATGAAAACAACATTTTGAGCAAGATAAAATCAGATCAGATCATCAATCCGATCATTTAGCAGGTTGTTAACCAAACTAGGTTTTTTAACATAAATGAAACATGCAAATTGTTGCTTAAACAGTCGAATGCTCTATATTTGTAAGATCTCATCATAAAATATACACATTCTATGACCTTATTCAAAAAACTCAGTCTTATTGTTCCGGTATTATTCTTTGCAATCAGTTCATTTGCACAAAACAATAC
>JADYYU010000110.1 GCA_020853515.1 Chitinophagaceae bacterium
TAATGGAAGCAAAACCAACCTGCACGGGCTGAGCCAGATAGACCACGGTGTCTTTTGAACATCCACTATTGTCTTGCGCATGCAGGGTGTAAAATCCTGATACGAGACCATTAAATGTATTGGCTGCACCATTGGGTCCGCCATTAATACTATATAGGTAAGGACCAACACCACCGATTACAGTCAGGCCGATAGTTCCATTCGCATCACCGTAACAGGTGGGTTGTGTGCCAAATATAGAATTGACATAAAAATTTCCATTATTATTCAGCACAATCACTGTATCTTTATTACAGTTGCTGGCATCTTTGATATGAATCGTATAACTACCTGCAGCCAGATTAACAAAATTTCCGGAAGGCCCATATCCACCTCCGTTGAGGGCATACTGATAAGGCCCAACACCACCCGCTGCTATTACATTTATGCTGCCGGTCGGATTGCCATTACAGGAAGCATTCAGCAAAGTAAGATTTGACACAATAATCTGAGGAGGTTCAAGCAAATAGAATACAGTATCTTTTATACATCCGTTTGCATCTTTCAGGTGAACGGTATAAGTACCTGCAACCAGATTATTCCAGCTATGCACAGCACCGTAGGCGCCCGCCCCAAATGCATACGTATAACCGGGTGTTCCGCCTGCACCCAGCACATTAATGCTGCCAACCCCTCCATAACAAAGCGGATTTACCACCGTTACATTTGTAAAATACAAAGGCGGCGGACCTGTTATGGTCACCACCGTATCTTTATGGCAGCCATTGGCATCAAACACACTAACAGTATAGGTGCCGGGTACTATGCCTGTAAACAGACCGGCCGGATTAGAAACTGCAAAATTAAACAGATAGTTAGCCGGTCCCGCAGTGACAGTACCGGTAATTGTAATGGTGCCGGTTCCCGGACTATAACACAATGAATTGGTGAAGGTTAAAGTATTAATGGCAACAATTTGCGAACTGGTAATGATTACCACACTGGACACAGTGCAATTACTGGCATCGCGGGCAGTAACGGTATAAGTGCCTGCACCTAATCCGGTATAGGCCCCGGAAGGCTGATAAGGCGCTGCATTCAGGCTATACTGATAAGCCGGATTTCCGTTGCCTGCAACCGCCGTTATTGTTCCCAGCGGTGCTCCGCCACATCCGACATTGGTCTTTATAAATGAGGTAAAGTTGAGTGTATTGGCGGCTGATAAGATAATTACTGAAGAAGAAGTACAGTTATTAGCATCCTTCACAACAATAGTATAGGTACCTGCAGCCAAGGCTCCAAAAACATTAGACACCACATAGGCGCCGCCATTAATAGAATAGGTATAAGGCGGAGTGCCGCCACTAACACCAACTGTAATACTGCCGGTATTGGGGAAACTGCAAGTTGGATTTACATTTATCGTATTTGTAATAGTTGGTTGCTGCGTGATCACTAATGTTATAATGGTATCGTGTACACAGTTGTTGTTATCTTTTACATGCATTGTGTAAACCCCGGCAGCCAATGCACCAAATGCATTGGCCGGTGAATAAGCCCCGGCATTGATTGCATAGGTGTACGGCGGTGCTCCACCGCTTCCGCTTACAGTAATACTACCCTGAGTGATACAGGTCGGAAATACCACAACAGCATTATTGAAATATAAATTGCCGGGCGAATTTAATGTAGTTGCGGAAGTTGCCGTGCAACCATTGGCGTCTTTAATGGTGATGGTGTAGCTGCCTGATACCATTGGTGTAAATACATTGGACGCCTGAAAATTAACGCCGTTAAATGAGTAAGTGTATGGTGCAACACCTCCGCCACCATTGACAGTAATACTGCCCACATTTCCGACACAGGCAGGCTGCACCAGATTAAGTGAATTGATCACTACTCCACCGATTGGCGTAACGGTGATTACGGTATCTTTAATACAGTTATTGCCGTCTTTAATATGCAGTGTATATGTTGCAGCAGCCAGACCAGTAAAATTTCCTGAGATCTGATAGGCACCTGCATTCAGCGCATAATTCAACGGTGGTGTGCCGCCAAAGGCCGAAACATTAATAGCTCCATTATTCGCACCGCATGTAGGACTGGTAATACTCAGCGTATTTACAAGAATTTGTCCTGGTGAGGACAAAAAGATGACCGAACTGGATGTACAACCGTTGGCGTCTTTAACCGTCACTACATAATTGCCAGGCCCTAAGCCGGTCAGCACATTGCCGGGTTGAAAGGGTTGCAGATTTACGGCATAGCCCAATGGGGCCGCACCTCCACCGGCATTCACAGTTGCACTGCCATTATTTTGTCCGTAACAGGTAGGATTTGAAACAGAGATAGAATTGATAACCACCGGTAAACTTGGTGTTAAAGTAACGATCGTATCATCGATACAATTATTCTGATCTTTAATTGAAATAGTATAAGTACCTGCCGCAAGCCCGGTGAAAAAGTTATTTGCCCCCCAGGCACCTGCATTTAATTTATATTGAAAGGGTGGCGTACCTCCCGCATTCGATGCTGTAATTGATCCACTCGGGGCGCCGGCGCAGCCAAAGACAGTAGCCACATTTACAGTCAGTGCCGGTAATACAGTAAAATTAAGTGAAGTACCAGCGGGTGTGTTGTTATTGCAATTATCTGTGAATGTATTGCCGTCGGTACCATTGACGATCGATAAGGTATAATTGCCTGCCGGCAAAGGATTGGAAAAATTGATGACAAACTTATTGGCAAAACCGCCACCCGCCGCACAGGCTGCTGCGCTGGCCGAAGTGATGGTGGCAGATGCGGGCGCTAAGTTAAAATCGCTGCCGTTGGCAACAAAGGTATTACATTTAATATTTTCTGAAAGTAAGGCTGTCAGCGTATTAGGAGCATTACAACCCGCAGGCAGTGTGATACTTTTGATGGTGGCAAAATTATTGTCTGCGATCTGACAGGTAGACAAAGAAAAATTCAAATTATATCCCGCTGCGTTACCCGATGCATTATTAACCAGTATTACAAACGTTTGTCCGGCAGTAGCATTGATCGCACTGCTAAAAGAGCCCCCACCCGCTCCGATGGCAGGAATCGCTATCGCTGTAGACAAACCGGTGAGGCCGCCGGGTGAGGAATTGGCTAATGATGCATAGTTGCAGCGAATTGGTAACAGGCCACCCCCAATATCTGAACACGCTTTATCTGTTAAGTCCCATACCGCAATATCGTAATCGCTTGTTACATTGGGAGTGAGTGTAAATACCAGTACACCTGCTGTGCTGGTAGTAAGGAAATACCAGGTGGAGTTGTTTTCACCTGTTGACAAACAACCCTGATTTGTGGCGTTTAATTCATTAATCGAACCAACACCTGAGTAGGCATTAGACTGATTGTAAATATTCTGACAGATTGGAATTGCGTTCATACAGTTTTGTACCGGTGACTGCGCCATTATAATCTGACAACAAAATACAGCTAGAATAAATGAGAAGAGTTTTTTCAAGGAATTCGAAATTTTGCCCTAAATTAATTCAAAAATGCTGTTTATCAAACATTTAGCGCATGACCTATATTAAATTTACATTTTTATGACACACAGAAACCTCCTTCCTGGCGAGGCCTACAAGATTTGAAATGCTCGCAAAAAAGCAATTTTATAGCTTACTAACCAGAGTGAAAAAAAATCTGATATTTTTATGTTATATATTACATTTGCAGCTCATTTTTAAAATCACCAACTAAACTTCATACAGTATGCCTTATTTATTTACATCAGAGTCAGTATCAGAAGGACACCCGGATAAAGTATCAGATCAGATCTCTGATGCGTTGATCGATCATTTTTTAGCATATGACCCAAATTCAAAGGTTGCATGCGAAACACTGGTAACAACGGGACAAGTGGTATTGGCAGGTGAAGTAAAGTCAAGTGCTTATCTGGATGTACAGGAAATTGCCCGGCAGGTGATCCGAAATATCGGCTATACAAAATCCGAATATATGTTTGAGGCCAACTCATGCGGCATTTTATCGGCCATTCACGAACAGAGCGATGACATTAACCGCGGTGTGGACAGAAGTACTAAAAAAGAAAGTTTCGAAACAAAAGCAAACGCACAGGGCGCCGGCGATCAGGGTATGATGTTTGGATATGCAACCCGCGAAACAGACAACTATATGCCGCTGGCACTGGATCTTTCACATAAAATATTGCAGGAACTTTCAAAAACCCGCAGAGCAGGTAAAGAATTAAAGTATCTGCGCCCGGATGCAAAAAGTCAGGTGACCATTGAATATGATGATAACAATAAACCGGTACGAATAGACACCATCGTGGTGTCAACCCAGCACGATCCGTTTGACAAAAGCGATACCAAAATGCTGGCGAAAATCAAAAGTGATATCATCAGCGTTATTATACCCAGGGTAAAAAAACAATTAAAACCGTCTCTGCAAAAACTGTTCAACGATCAGATCACCTATCACATTAATCCAACCGGAAAATTTGTGATCGGCGGACCGCATGGTGATACCGGCCTTACAGGTCGCAAGATCATCGTAGATACTTATGGTGGAAAAGGTGCACATGGCGGCGGCGCTTTCAGTGGAAAAGATCCCAGTAAAGTAGACAGAAGTGCAGCCTACGCTACACGTCATATTGCTAAAAACCTGGTCGCTGCCGGTTTGTGTGATGAAGTTCTTGTGCAGGTTTCCTACGCAATCGGCGTTGCCAAACCTTGCGGACTTTTTATTGATACTTATGGCACCGCCAAAGTAGATAAGACCGATGGCGAAATTGCAAGGATCGTAGAAAAAGTATTTGACATGCGTCCTTACTTCATCGAGCAAAGATTCAAATTACGCACACCGATGTACAGCGAAACAGCTGCTTACGGACACATGGGACGTAAGAACGAAATTGTTACCAAAACTTTTAAATCACCCGATGGTAAATCAAAAATAATGAAAGTTGAGTTGTTTACGTGGGAAAAGTTGGATTATGTGAAAA
>JADYYU010000111.1 GCA_020853515.1 Chitinophagaceae bacterium
GACTACATATTTTTTATCAGGATTTTGCCGGATGATTTTTGCTAAAGCTTCCATTTTAACCTTTGACTGATCACTAAAATGCAGGCCCATATTCGACAAGTACAACAATTCAGGGTTGCTGCTTTCGCGAAGTTCAGCATTCTGCATATTTTCGCAGTTTTTGATACACAGCCCAAATGGATTTAAGTGTATTGTGTGTCCATCCATGATGACCTTTGCGTAACCATTACTGAAACTATCAATATGATCATATTCGTCCGGCAACAGGTAATCAAGACAAGTGTTGACGATTTGATATTTTTTTCCTTGCCGCACAATACTGAAGCCGGGAGCCATATCGGTGAGCGCATCAGCGGAAAAATCTACAAAAGCGGCGCCACCACCGGCGTCTATGAATGTTAAACGCCCGCCTGTATAGTTATTGGCATATCGTACTACAGCCAACCCGTGAAAATAGGGCCGGGCCATGCTGAATAATGTTCGTTTGCCGCTGTCATCTGTATGGGCGGCTTTACCCAGTGTATCGATATAAAACCACTTTCCGTTTTTTTTGACCGGTGTTAAACCTTCGCTGAATGCGAAAGCGGCATCATAAACAGCCGGAATCACCATACGCCCGCTGCTGTTTTTGAAGCCGTATTTGCCT
This sequence comes from Chitinophagaceae bacterium, assembly GCA_020853515.1. GTDB lineage: Bacteria > Bacteroidota > Bacteroidia > Chitinophagales > Chitinophagaceae > OLB11. The sequence continues at coordinate 647 of JADYYU010000111.1, forward strand.
TTGATGCGGCTGAGGATGAGTCCATTGTGCAGGGTTGCTTTTTGCTGCGCAACCGTGTCAGAAAGTGTCGAAATCAGTATCAGCAACAGTAAGTTTATTTTTTTCATTTGCTAAATATAAGTCAAGTGAGTTACTCTGTGCAAAAAAGTGTTTGCTTGATGATGAAATGTGTTACTGAGGGATACTATAAACCGTCCGGACAAACAATTAGGGTGCGGGCATAGCGCAATACTTCTGAGGCACAGTGGTTTATCGGTGTCAGTGTGATGAGATCTGCAGTATCTGATTAATCAGGTGCTACTGCCTGGCCGTCATAATGGAGGGTCTGCCCTGCTCAATGTCAGCAAATACCTTAAACGGTGCCATCGCCCATAGGCCCGGCAAAGAAAAGGACCCTGACCCCAAAAAAATATTAAACTTATTTGCATATAAGCGTTTTAGTTTCTATTTTTGCGCAACCTTTAAAATAAATAACGATTCATGGAAAACGAATTAGATTTAATTGATAATCCGGTAGATATCGAATTAAGCAAACCGAGCAAATCAAAATTTTTGTTTCATCTTGGCTTGTTTGGTTTCCTGCTGTTTTTTGTAGGATGTAACTACGGTCTGTGGACTCGTCATTATAAAAGTACTGAAAAAATAGAAGTGCCTGAAAGCACCAAGTACTCCCCTATCTATAAATAATTTTTGCAGACATGATCGTTTGCAGACATGATACAGCGGTAGTTGTACTGAGTTATAATGGAAGAGAGCTGCATCAATTGTTTTTTCCTCAATTAATTGCTGAATCCCACGGTCGCTATGATATTGTACTGGTTGACAATGCCTGTACCGACGATACCGCAGCTTTTGTGGCTAAGCATTTTCCGGAAGTCAGCATAGTGCGTCTGTCGGTTAATAAAGGCTTTGCCAATGGCTATTATGAAGGACTGAAGCAAATAGAGGCTGAACATTATGTACTGTTAAGTGCCGATTTTGAAGTTACAACTGGCTGGTTTGATCCGATACATCAATTGATGCTGCAAAACCGGGATATAGCGGCCTGTCAGCCGAAAATCAGGTATTATAAAGATAAAAAAATGTTTGAGTATGCCGGCGCCGGTGGTGGCTTCATCGATCGTTGGGGCTACTTGTTTTGCAGAGGACGCATCTTTTTTACGCTGGAAGAAGATCTGGGGCAGTATAATAACAACATTGAGGTATTTTGGGCGGGCGGTGGCTGTATGTTTGTCCGGGCTGATGTGTATCATGCTTTGGGCGGCCTCGATGCTGATTTGTATGCCCATATGGAAGAGGTGGATCTTTGCTGGCGAATGAAAAACGCCGGTTACCGGATTGCCTATTGCGGCGAAAGTACCGTATTTCATATCGGAGGTAGTGTGATCAGTTATGGGAGTCCTCAAAAACTATTTTATAATTACAGAAACAGTCTGATACTATTACTAAAAAATCTGCCTGCCGGTAAACTGCTTTGGGTACTTCCAATCAGATTACTGCTCGATGGTGTAAGTGGTATGCGTTGTTTGCTGAAAGGCGAGTTTACAGAAGTGAAAACAATCATAAAAGCACACTGGAACTTTTTTGGGACATTTGGAAAGTGGTATAAAAAACGGCAGGTATCAAAAAAACTGATCACTCAAAAAAATGAGTCCGGAATTTATGGCGGCAGTATTATCGTAGATTACTTTTTGAAGAAGAAAACAAAATACACTGACCTGAATATTGAAGATAAATTAATAATGCCCGCTGCGGCAGCCGGCAACAGGACTCAAAAATAAGAAGCATGATAAGAAGTACAACATATATCAGGGTACGATATGGAGAGGTAGATCAGATGGGGTTTTTATACTATGGTAATTATGCCTTGTATTATGAAGTGGCACGGGCCGATATGATACGGGATGCCGGTTATCCTTACAGTGAAATGGAAAGGGATGGAACAGTGATGCCAGTGGTAAAAATGAGCGCTAAATTTTTGAAACCTGCTTTGTATGAAGAATTGATCCGCGTAGAAACAACCATCATGGAATTGCATAAGCACTCCTTTATTACATTCTTTCATCATTTGTATAACGATCAAAACGAATTGCTTCATAAATCAGAAGTGACCTTAACTTTTTATAATCCTGCTACGAAAAAAAGAGTGCCTATGCCCGATCGTTTGCGAACTATTTTGCAGCCTTTTTTTGATTAACAGCCTCAGCCGGCCGGGAAAGATTAGTTGTCATTCAGCAGCGGTTAATGTCTGATTCGGGGATCGATCAGGCGGTAAACCAGATCTACCAGAATATTGATGAAAATAAAGATGAGGGCGGTAAATAATACGGCGCCCATCACCACCGGAAAATCGAATTTGTTGAGGGCGTCTACCGTTATTTTTCCAATGCCTTTCCATCCAAAAATATATTCTATAAAAAAAGATCCGGCCAGCAGCTCGGCAAACCAGCCTGAAATTGATGTTACCACCGGATTGAGCGCATTTCGCAGGGCGTGCTTCCAGATCACTCTTTTTTTACTGAGACCTTTGGCATAGGCCGTCCGGATAAAATCCTGATTGAGCACATCCAGCATCGAACTGCGTGTAATTTGCGTAATAATGGCCAGGGGTCTGATCGATAAGGTCAGTACAGGTAAGATCAGGCTTTTCAAAACAAGGTGTTTGCCGGTAAAGGGGTCGTAATCCCACATGGGAGATACGATACTCAAGCCGGTATAATCTTTGAGCAGAAAGCCAAAAAAATAGGCGATCAGGATACCCGCAAAAAAAGACGGCGCGGAAATGCCCAGCACGCTTGTAAAGATGGCTGAGGTGTCGAGCCAGGTATTTTGCCGCAATGCAGCTCTGATCC
>JADYYU010000112.1 GCA_020853515.1 Chitinophagaceae bacterium
AACTACATAAAATGAAATTATTAGAACAGGTAAAAATAGGGGCCGATACCCTTAAAAATAGGATGGCCATGGCGCCAATGACACGCAGCCGTGCCAATGCAGAGGGTGTTGTAGGGGATAGCACCGTGTTATATTATACGCAACGCGCGAGTGCAGGCCTGATCATCAGTGAAGCGATCAATATTTCTGAACAGGCCATCGGCAGTCCGTTTACACCGGGTATTTATACCCCAGCGCAAATAGCAGCCTGGAAAAAAGTGACACAGGCTGTACATGAGAATGGCGGTGTGATCTATGCGCAACTGTGGCATACCGGTCGGGTTGGACATTCTTTAGTCAAAAATGGCGCGCAGCCCGTCTCGGCTTCTGCAGTGGCTATTGCAGGTCAGCAGCATTTTACCATGGAGGGCATGAAAGATTATGAGACGCCGCGGGCACTGAGTACCGATGAGGTGAAGAACATTGTGCAGGAATATAAGCAAGCGGCTTTAAATGCCATGGAAGCGGGCTTCGATGGCGTAGAGCTACATTCCTCTTTTGGCTATTTGCCCAATCAGTTTTTAGCAGAAAGTGCCAATCAGCGTACCGATGAGTATGGCGGCAGTCATGAAAATCGCAATCGTTTTGTATTGGAGATCATGAAGGAATTAGTGAGTGCTGTTGGCAGTCACAAAGCAGGCATCCGGATATCGCCCACCAGTACGTACAACAGTATTGAACATCAGCAGCCGGTGGAGCAATTTTCTCATCTGATCAATGAGCTGAATCAATGGCCACTGGCGTATATCCATATTATGAATATTCCGTTTGCGGCCGATAAATATCCGACATATCCTGTCGATCCTGTTGAAACATTTGGCAGATTATCGACTCATCCGGTGATCGCAAACTGTGGTTACACAAGAGAAACAGGAGAAGCCACCTTAGAAAAAGGAACTGCAAAAATGATCTCATACGGCACTTTATTTTTGGCTAATCCCGACCTGCCAAAACGATTTCAGTTGAATGCGGAACTGAATCAGCCTGACCGGGCGACGATGTATGGTGGACAAGATCAGGGTTATACCGACTATCCGTTTTTAGCACAATAAGGGAAAGGCCCGTTATCCCTGCTTGTCTGCAGACTAATGACAGCTTGCAGGCAGTGGCTCGCAATTAATAACATTCAATATTAAATTTTATTAAAATGGAACAAATAGCACTAAACAAGCAACACAGCATACAGGCCGTTTTAACGATCCACACCGATCATCTTCCTGATAACTTTCAGGAAATAATCAGGCATGAACAGGAAATTATTGCCGCCTGGAAAGCAGAAGGCATCTTAGAACATTTCTTTTTAAGACCCTCAAAAAATGGTGCCGTCTTCATATTTACTGGACTAAGTCAGGAGGATGTTGAAGAACGTATGCAACAACTTCCACTTTACAAATTGCAAAAGAGTATCGAGTATCTGAGCCTGATCAAACAGTTTTAGATAATCATTGCAGGTAGTGGTTCATGTCATGGATAAACAACTTTAAGTTACATTATGTATCCCTGCAAAGTAAACATTGTATGTTCGTTTGTTTCCTGCCTGCTTAATTATAACCGTTGCTATTGGTGCCGGAAATTCTGCTTATGATGTGGGTAGTATAAGGAAAGGGGTAGGGCCGGCAGCGCCTTTCGTGTCTGCAGTTACTTGCACCAATGGGACTGCTACCTGATCTCTCTTTCTTCTGTATAATAAACGGACGCTGTTTGCCGCCATCATCAGTGACTGGAAATTCTTTGTGTCTGAGTATCGTGAAAGCTTAATTTATAGATGCACTATCACGGTGCCAACGCCCAATAGCTGAACAAAGTGATCCCTCTGATAACAAAAAAATAAATCTTACTTGCTTAGCAGGCAGGCCTACACATCGATCTTCGCATACTTCGCGTGCTTCTCGATGAAGTCGCGGCGGGGTGGTACCTCTTCGCCCATCAGCATAGCAAATACACTGTCGGCTTCGGCTGCACTTTCGATGGTTACCTGTTTGAGCGTGCGCTTGGCTGGGTCCATGGTGGTTTCCCATAATTGTTCCGCGTTCATCTCACCCAAACCTTTATAACGTTGTATATGTACACTGTCTTCCTTTCCGCCCGATAAGCGATCGGTGATCAGCTTGCGATGTTCTTCATTATACGCATATTCCTGCTCTTTGCCTTTCTTTACCAGATACAAAGGTGGCTGTGCGATATATACATAGCCCTGTTCAACCAGTTCCTTCATGTAGCGATACAGAAAAGTCAGTATCAGGGTAGAGATATGCGAACCATCTACGTCGGCATCGGTCATGATGATGAGTTTGTGGTAACGCAGCTTGCTGGTATTGAGTGCTTTAGCATCATCCGGAGTGCCGATCGTTACACCAAGACCCGTGTAAATATTTCTGATCTCTTCATTTTCAAATACCTTATGCGGCATGGCTTTTTCAACATTGAGGATCTTACCTCTCAAGGGCAAAATAGCCTGATACTGACGGTTACGACCCTGCTTGGCTGTACCGCCCGCCGAATCTCCTTCCACCAGATACAGTTCGCATTTGGTGGGGTCGTTATCACTGCAATCGGCCAGTTTACCCGGTAGTCCGCTGCCGGTCAATACATTTTTACGTTGTACCAGTTCACGTGCCTTACGCGCTGCATGTCTTGCCTGTGCGGCAATGATCACCTTATCGATGATGATCTTTGCTTCTTTGGGATGCTCTTCGAGAAAAGAATCAAGCACCTTTGAAACGGCCGAATCAACGATACCCGAAACTTCGCTGTTGCCCAGTTTGGTTTTGGTTTGTCCTTCAAATTGTGGTTCAGGAACCTTCACTGAAATGATCACGCTCAGACCTTCTCTGAAATCGTCGCCGGTGATATCCACCTTGGCGCGTTCAAACAGTTTATTGCGGTCGCCGTATGATTTAAACACCCTGGTAATAGCCCTGCGAAAGCCGGCCACATGGGTGCCACCTTCGATGGTGTTGATATTATTTACGTAAGAAAAAATATTTTCGCTGTAAGATGTGTTATACATCATAGCCAGTTCTACGCTGACATTGCTCACTTTGTCGTAGTCTTCTACATTGATCGGTTCGGGCAACAGACCGTCACGTTTGGCATTGTTGTCGAGCAGCACAATAAAATCTTTGATGCCTCCTTCGCTGTAAAAAATATCGTGGATAGGTGTACCGTCTTCGTTTACGTCTCTTTCATCATACAGGTGAATGCGTACTTTTTTATTCAGGTAGGCGAGCTCGCGCAAACGGGCAGCCAGTATTTCGTAATTATAGACTGAAACTGAAAAGATGCTATCATCGGGTGTAAACACCACTTTGGTGCCAGTCTGATCCGTAGTGCCAATTTCACGCACCGGATATTTGGGCGCACCGCAACTATATTCCTGTTCAAATATTTTTCCATCACGCTGTACGGTCACCAACAGGTATTTACTCAGGGCGTTCACACAACTCACACCCACACCATGCAGACCGCCTGATACTTTGTAAGTGTCTTTATCAAATTTGCCACCGGCATGCAATACGGTCATTACCACTTCCAGGGCGCTTCGTTTTTCTTTGGTATGCATAGCAGTTGGTATCCCACGGCCATCATCTTCCACAGAGATCGAATTGTCTTTCAGAATTTTAACCGTAATATTTTTACAATAGCCTGCCAGCGCTTCATCGATCGAGTTGTCG
>JADYYU010000113.1 GCA_020853515.1 Chitinophagaceae bacterium
CGGGCATGGAATGGAACGGATTTGGTCCTGAACCAATGGCTTTGTACACCATTTGCGGCAATTACAATGTAACCGATAAGTTTTGTGTCTTTGCTGAAGTGTTCGGTAAGCAGCAAAAATATTTACCTGCTGTTCATATCGCAGATATTGGCGTTATGATTTTGCTGAATAATCATTCCCTGCTCGATATTTCAGGCGGAGCTAATATAGCAGGTGCCGCATACACTGCTCCGGGCAAATATTATTTTGCCAGTTGTGGTTATTCCTTCCGGTTCAATACGATTAAAAAAGTAGAGACGATCTTTGTACGCTAAGCGATAGTTGGGATTAAAATATAGACTTGTATTTATAGCAAAAAAAAGGAAGTGCTTTAAAGCGGGCGTATGGAGTAGAAAATGCACCGTTCAATATCAGTAGTTTTTTATTAATTTTATTAAGTAAAACAGAATTCAATTTAAATGAACTGGATCATTTTAATTATTGCCGGCTTGTTTGAAGTAGCCTTTGCATTTTGTCTGGGAAAGGCAAAGGAGAGTGTCGGTCATAGTCAGTATTTCTGGTATGCAGCTTTTGTGATCACCCTGAGTGCGAGTATGCTGTTGCTGTTGAAAGCGTTGCAAACACTGCCTGTCGGAACGGCCTATGCTGTCTGGACCGGTATTGGTGCCGTTGGTACCGTGCTGATAGGTATTTTTATTTTTAAGGAACCGGCATCTTTCTGGAGGTTGTTTTTTCTTTTTACCCTTATTGCTTCTGTTGCCGGATTGAAAGTGGTTTCTCAACCATAGATCCTGATCGTCATCATGTTTGAAATATAGAAGGATAAACTATTTTGTGCCGGAAATCATTTTCTTACCTTTGCATTATGCAAATGATCAAACTCACTGAATGTCCACGCGATGCTATGCAGGGCTGGAACACTTTCATACCCACGCAAACAAAAGTAGATTATATCAATAAATTGCTCGAAGTAGGTTTTGATACCATTGATTTCGGTTCGTTTGTTTCGCCCAAAGCGATTCCGCAACTCGCCGATACAAAAGAGGTTATTGGCCAGCTCAAGATGAGCAGCTCTAAATTACTGGCTATCATTGCCAATGCAAGAGGTGCCGAAGATGCGGTACAGTATGATGAAATTACTTACCTGGGTTTCCCGTTTTCAATTTCAGAAACCTTTCAGCAGTTGAATACGAATAGCAGTATTGCTGAATCGCTGAGCAGGGTAGAGGCGATACAGCAACTCTGTGTGCAGCATAAAAAGCAGTTGCTTGTTTATATATCCATGGGTTTTGGAAATCCTTACGGGGATGCGTATAACGCTGATATCGCCATACATTGGGTTGATCAGTTGCAGAAAATGGGCATACAGATTTTCGCGATGAGCGACACCGTTGGTGTATCTGAACCACACAATATTGAGGCTGTTTTTTCAAGTTTGACTGCTGCATTTCCAGATCTGGACTTTGGGGCTCATTTTCATTCCACCAAAGAAAGTGCCGGCGAAAAAATTGAGGCCGCTTTAAAAAGCAGATGCTTCCGTTACGATAGTGCATTGGGTGGAATTGGCGGCTGTCCGATGGCGCAGAATGAACTGGTAGGCAATCTGGCTACTGAAAAATTGCTGGAGGTGCTTGCTTCACATGGATATGAGGCAGGGCTTAATCAAGTGGCTTTATTGGAAGCGCAAGCCATGGCTTCAAGTATTTTTCATCAGTCATCATGATTTCACATTTATGCTCGCAATGCATTTGTCTATCATATAAATGTAGTGGTCGAGATCTTTGCGCAATTGTGCGGTATTCATATCTGTCGACTTTCCAAGTTGCAAAGCCTGCAATTTCATTTTTGATTTTTCGGATTCTTTTTTTTGCAATTCCATTTTTTGCAGGTATTCGAACAATGACTTTTTGAGTTCTTCATTTTCCTTTTCAAGACGCTCATTGCGGGTCTTCATTTTCCTGATCTTCGTTTCTATGCCGGAAAGTAATGTAAGCGTGTCCATACGACCTGATTTGTTTCAGTAAAAATAATACTTATGCTTTTAGTAACACACACATTTTTTACACAAAAAAAAGTTGAAAAAAGGCCCCTCCTGCTGATTGAAAGCATGCGATTATCTGCCTGAAAGGTATTAATTTCGCAACAAAATATTTTACTATGTCGTTTGAAGAAAGCATCAGTTCATCGTACTCATTTAAGGGCGAAACCATATTGATGGGCGCTGCCATGCTCGATGGTAAGCCTGTAACAGCAGCAAAAGTTTTTCTGCCGCTTAAAACAATGAACCGCCACGGCCTCATTGCAGGTGCTACCGGTACCGGCAAAACAAAAACGTTGCAGTTGATCGCAGAAGGACTTAGTAACGCCTCGGTACCGGTTATGATGATGGATATCAAAGGCGATTTGAGTGGTATCGGGGCACAGGGGGTATTAAATGATCGTATTACGGAACGTTGCATGCATATCGGGGTTGAGTATCGACCGGATGTTTCTCCTATCGAATTTTTATCAATTAGTAATGAGCCCGGTACGCGTATGCGCGCAACTGTTTCTGAATTCGGGCCGGTATTACTGGCCAAAATATTAGCCCTGAACGAAACACAGGAAGGTATCGTTTCGATGATATTTAAATATTGTGATGATCATCAGTTGCCATTGCTTGACCTGAAGGATCTGATCAAAGTGCTGCAATACCTCAATAATGAAGGTAAGGAAGAAATCAAAGCGGAATATGGAAGTATTTCTCCTCAGTCGACCGGTACGATTCTGCGCAAGATCATTGAATTGCAACAGCAGAAAGCCGATGTTTTTTTTGGTGAAAAGTCGTTCGAAATCGACGACCTGATGCGATATAATGATGATGGCAAAGGCATGGTATCTATTGTGCGTGTGGCTGATTTGCAGGACAGACCCAAACTTTTTTCTACGTTTATGCTGCAGTTGCTGGCCGAATTATATGCCACCTTACCCGAAGCCGGCGATTTGGAAAAGCCTAAACTGGTATTGTTTTTAGATGAAGCTCATCTCATTTTTCAGGATGCAACCCCGGCATTGCTACAGCAGTTGGAAACGATCATAAAGTTGATCCGTTCCAAAGGTGTCGGTATCTTTTTTATTACACAAAATCCAAATGATATCCCGCAGTCAATACTCGGGCAACTCGGATTGAAAGTACAACATGCTTTGCGGGCTTTTACCGCTAAAGACAGGCAGGATATTGAAAAAGTTGCGAAAAATTTTCCTGAAACAACTTATTACAAAACGGAAGATATCATTACCCAACTGGGTATCGGCGAGGCCCTGATTACCTTATTAAATGAAAAAGGAATTCCAACTCCCTTGGTCCATACGATGCTTTGCCCGCCGGCGTCCCGAATGGATGTGCTTACACCTGCTGAAATGAATGCTATCATTGCTCAGTCTGCAATCCTGCATAAGTATAATGAAGAGGTCGACGAGATCAGTGCTTACGAAATGCTGACCCAAAAACTAGCCAATGCCGCCGATGAGGCAGATGATCAGCCAGTAAAAAAATCAGCCGCCAAGAAGGAAGAAAAAAGTACGCTGGATACCATCCTGAGCAGCTCAGTGACCAAACAGGTAGGGCGCACTGCGGCCAGTATAATTACCCGCGGATTATTGGGCATTTTAGGACTGGGTGGTAAAACCACGCGAAGGAAAAGTAGCTGGTTTTAAAGTATTTTATTTCACATTCAGTTTGCTGTTGTTGCGGCTGTACAAAAAATAGATACACAATCCTACCAGCAACCACACCAGAAAACGCAGCCAGTTGGTATGGCTTTCCTGCGCCATCAGGTAAAAGCAACTGATGAGTCCAAGCACAGGTATCAGTGAATATTTTTTGACAAAAGTCAGTGCGGCCACCCAGATGGCAACGATCCAGAACAGAAGCATCGGAAAGCCTTGCAGCGTAAAAATACCAGTGAAATGTGTTGGGGCATAGATGAAGATGATTGTTACAGCAGATATCAGCATCAGCGGAGCAATCCATTGGGCATTCACATAAGGTACCCTGAATTTACTGACAGGCCGGTCGGGCATCGTTTGCAAAACCAAAATACCGGCGCATACCAGCACAAAGGCAAATAATGTACCGATGCTGGTCAGGGAGATAACCACATCAAGATTTAAAAATAAGGCCGGCACAGCCACGCACAATCCGGTGAGTATGGTAGAGAATGACGGTGTTTTGTACCTTGGGTGAATGCGGGAAAATATTTTTGGTAAAAGGCCGTCACGGCTCATACTCATCCAGATGCGCGGTTGTCCCATCTGAAATACGAGCAGTACGCTGGCTGTAGCAACGATCGCACTCACCGCTACGATGCCTGCAATAAAATGAAGGCCCCTTTCTTCAAAAATCAAGGCAAGCGGATCTCCGACATTTAATTTGGTGTACGATACCATACCCGTCAGTACCAATGCCAATACTACATATAACACCGTGCAAATCAGCAGTGCATAAATCATCGCACGGGGAAGATCACGTTGTGGATTTTTGCATTCTTCAGCAGTGGTGGAAATAGCATCGAAACCAATGTAAGCAAAAAATACGGCCGATACGCCTTTTAAAATGCCGCCAAAGCCATTGGGTGTAAAAGGGCTCCAGTTTTCAGGATTCACGTAGTAGGCTCCCAGTACGATAATTAAAAAAATAACCGCCAGTTTGATAATCACCAGCAGATTACTCATGGCTCTGCTTTCTTTCATACCAATGAACACGATATAGGTGATCAGGGCAACAATACCAAAGGCAGGTAAGTCAAGAATGAGTTTTAGTCCGCCCAGGGAGGGGGCCGTTTGCCAGGCTGTATATTTTTCAAACAAAGGCCCATCCATATTTTCCGGTAAATTACCGGGCGTACCAAGATATTCCCTTGCTTCTTCAAAACCTTTGTGCGCTGTACTGTAATCCATGGTTAGCCAGTCTTTTATATGGATACCGGCGTTATTCAGCAGATGGGTAAAGTAATCGCTCCATGAAATAGCCACCGCAATATTGCCGATGGCATATTCCATCAAAAGGTCCCAGCCGATGATCCAGGCAAAAATTTCGCCGAAGGCTACATATGAATACGTGTAAGCACTTCCTGATACCGGTACTGTACTGGCGAATTCAGCATAACATAATGCAGCAAATCCGCAGGCGATGGCTGTGAAAATATACAGAAAGATCACTCCGGGGCCACCGTCAAAACAGGCTTTACCGATACTACTGAAGATACCGGCTCCGATAATGGCTGCAATGCCAAAAAAGGTCAGATCGCGCACACCTAATACGCGATGTAAGCCACTGTGTTCGCCATCTCCATAGCCGGCCTCTGCATCTTTCAGTATTTTGTCGATCGATTTTTTTCTGAATAGTGAGTTCATGTTGATAAAATAGTTGACTGTATGAAAGTTTGAATTTAGTATAAAATCAAATGGGATGCAACTATTCAGTGCGATATGCCTAAACGATTTTTTTTCGCAGTTCAAAATGCTGACCCAGATACAGTTTTTTTACCTGTTCATCGGAGGCCAGTTCTTCGGCAGTGCCTGATTTTAATATGGAGCCGTCATACAGCAGATAAGCCCTGTCAGTGATCGACAAGGTTTCCTGTACATTATGATCGGTAATGAGAATGCCGATATTTTTAAATTTGAGTTGCTCTACGATCACCTGGATATCTTCTACCGCAATCGGATCAATACCGGCAAACGGTTCATCGAGTAAAATAAACTTCGGATTGACCGCAAGGGCTCTCGCGATCTCCGTCCTGCGACGTTCACCGCCACTCAGTACATCACCTCTGTTTTTTCGTACATGCGTCAGCCTGAATTCAAGCAACAGCGATTCCAGTTTTTCTTTTTGCTCTTCCTTGCTCAAATCAGTTATTTCGAGCACTGCTGCAATATTATCTTCTACACTCATTTTTCGAAAAATAGAAGCCTCCTGCGGCAGATAGCCAATGCCAAGTTTAGCACGCTCGTACATCGGGAGTTTAGTAATATCCTTGTTGTCTAAAAATACTTTGCCTTCATCCGGTTTTATCAGGCCAACAACCATATAAAAGGTGGTTGTTTTGCCGGCACCGTTGGGACCCAGCAGTCCGACAATTTCGCCCTGATTTACTTCTACCGATACTTCCTTAACGACAGTGCGGCTTTGGTAGCGTTTAACTAATGCGGTGGTATTGATTTTTGAAGTCACTTTGTAAATGTAGATAATCCTGAGTGAATGGCTTGGTAATATTATGCAAAAAAAAGTGAGGTCATTTACTTTCTGATTTTTTCGAGCCTGATGCCTACACTCATGACTTCGGGTAGTATGCTGCTGCGCATGATTTGCTGCAGGGTAATTGTGTACGTGCCTGTTTTGCTGAATTTAAGCGGTGAAGCGATCTGCATTTGATGTTCCCATATTTCGTTCATACCGCGCCCCAGCCATTTGCCTTCCAGATCCGCAAGCGGCACTTCAATTTTTGCTTCGGTGGTAGTATCTACACCCGGGAATGCCGTTTTTATATTCAGCCAGATGTTTGAGTAAGGGTAGGCATCGGTATGCCGCATGTTGAACGACATGGAATAGTCGGAAACGGTGTCTGTAATTTCGAAGGTAAAAGCGGGCGTGTATTTTTCACTCCAGCGATGATTTTTGATGGCCACATTTTTTTCGAAAATATTTGAACGTAAGCAGGAAGTCATCAACAGGATGGCAATGAATAGGTAAATGGGTTTCATGTACGAAATTGATTTTTTAAAGTGCATTTAATAGTTGTTCCTTGGCCTGCTCCAGTTCGTCTTTCATCATGACTACGATCTTCTGCAATTCCACATCATTGGCTTTCGATCCCATGGTGTTTATTTCGCGTCCGATTTCCTGTAATATAAAGCCGAGTTTTTTGCCTTTGATTATACTGTGGTCGTTCAGCATTTCCATAAAGTAAGCGCAGTGATGCATCAGTCTGTTTTTTTCTTCAGTAATATCCAGCTTTTCCAGATAAAAAATGATTTCCTGCTCAAGTCGGTTTTGATCGGCTTTGCCATTTTGAATATAATCCTGTATAGCTCCGTTGAGTTTGTCGCGTATTTTTTCTATTCTGCTTTTTTCATGGGGCTCTACTTTCAGACAATTGTCCTGTATGGTTTGAATATTCTGCAAGATATGTCTGCCAAGCATTTCACCTTCTGCTGCACGGTGAGCATTCAAGGTGTTACAAACATCGTCAATTTTTTCTGAAAGGATAGCCCAGTGTTTTTCATCCAGTGTGTCATTCACATTCGAAACTATTTCAGGCATACGGATCAGGGAAGCAAGAATATCTTTTTTCTCGAGACCCAGATTATCTGCAATCTGCACAATGGAATCGTAATAATATTTTGCGAGCTCTGTATTGACGGTCATGGGTTTGGATACACCGTGCTGCTTCAGATAAATATTAACTTCTACACTACCGCGAATCAGTTGCTTCTGTATCTTGTTTCTGATCTCTATTTCATACAATTTAAGCAGTGGCGAGATTTTGGTATTGATTTCAAATTGTTTGCCATTGAGCGAACGTATTTCGAGTGAGCAGATGTATTCATCGAGATTAAATTCTGCCCTGCCGAAACCTGTCATTGAGTGAAGCATTGTCGTATTTTTTCGTGGATAAAAGTAATTCAATCAAGGCAAGCAATTCAAAAAAAATATTTTTCATGTGGTGATAAAATATTTTTTTCTATCAGATCATGCTAAAAACGAATGGGTATAAAAATGAATGACTTGCACAGGTGTGAATCGCAGTGGCGGGAAGTGATTGTCTGAAACTATTATAAACAGGGCATTGCAGGGCTTTAAAAAAAAATCGGATGAAAATTTCATCCGATTTTTATGAATTTATGGGTTAGTAAGTGTTATAACCAATACAATAATAGATATTTTTTTTTGTTGATAAAAATTTTTTTAGTTAAAAGTTATTCACGGATTGTTGATAATGATGATGATCGTGTCGGCGGAAATAATTTTTTTTGAAATGCGCAGGATATTTGCTGTCACTGTTTTTCAGCAAATGAAGCTGAATTTGTTTTTTGAAACCGACGAAAAGCTCCTGACGTGCTTCACGAAAGTACAAAGTTGATCTTAAACATTTTTACTGCAATCGCGATCAGGATAATTCCAAAAAATTTTCTGATCACCAACAATCCTGATGGGCCTAATATTTTTTCGATCCACTGCAAACTTTTGAGTGCGATAAATATAACCACCAGATTGATCAGTATGGCGATCAGGATATTGTATTCATGATAAATCGATTTGATCGACATGATGGTTGTGAGTGTTCCGGATCCTGCGATGATCGGAAATGCAATGGGAACGATAGAACCCACATGGTGATTGCTGTCGCCTTTGAAGAACTCCCATCCCAGCACCATTTCGAGCCCCAATATAAAAAGTACGATAGAACCCGCCACGGCAAATGACTTGATATCCAGTCCAAGCAGCTCCAGAAAGTATTTTCCGATGAAAAGAAAGATCAGCATCAGTCCACCCGAAACCAGGGTGGCGCGTGGCGCACTGATACGACCCATTTTATTTTTAAGTGAAATTAATATAGGTATTGAACCCAATATATCGATAACGGCAAACAGTGCAAAACTGGCTGAGATAATTTCTTTGAGTGAAATATTCGCAATACTCATTCCTTCCATGTGGCAAAAGTAGGTTATTCAGTACAAATATAGCATGCTGTCTGCGGCATGTATGTTAACGATGATCGCTGGCCTGAGCCTGAAGCTGTTTTTTTGCGTAAAGCCCGTTTGCTTTTTATCTGTATAATTCTCACGCAGGCTTATGATATATCATTCATTTCGCAACGTATATTTACATTTCAAAAATGACAACATGAACTACAATTATACAGTGGCAGAACGTTTTATGCGTTATGTACAAATAGATACACAAAGTGATCCGAATGCAACTTGTTTCCCGAGCACAGAAAAACAAAAGGATCTTGCAAAGGTGCTGGCAGCAGAATTAAAAGAGATCGGTGCTGTTGAAATTGATTTTGATGAATATGGCTATGTATATGCCAGTATTGAAAGTAATACAGACAAGCAGGTACCGGTGATTTGTTTTTGCGCACATATGGATACCGCACCGGATGCCAGTGGTACCAATGTGAAGCCGATCCTGCATAAAAATTATCAGGGTGAAGATATCATTTTACCCGACGATCCGACACAGATCATTACAACCGAACGACATGTATATTTGAAGGAACGTTTAGGAGATGATCTGATTACCGCCTCAGGGCTCACCTTGCTGGGCGCTGATGATAAAGCCGGTGTGGCTATTATTATGGACTTTGTTCATTATCTGATACAGCACCCTGAAATTCCTCATGGGAAAATCAGGATTTTGTTTACACCGGATGAAGAAGTGGGGCGTGGTGTAGAGAATGTAAATATGAAAAAACTGGGCGCTCAGTTCGGTTATACTTTAGACGGAGGCGAACGGGGCGCTTTGGAAGCTGAATCGTTTAGCGCAGACGGAGCCACGGCGGTTATACATGGTATCAGCGCACATCCGGGCTACGCAAAGGGTAAAATGGTCAATTCTATGAAGATCGCCGCCGAGTTTATTGAGGCCTTACCGAAAGATAGCTGGAGTCCTGAAACGACAGAAAACCGGGAAGGGTATATACATCCTGTGAGTGTAGAAGGCACACTTGAAAAGACAACTGTGAAGTTTATTGTCCGTGATTTTGACACAGCCAGACTTCAAATACACGAAAACAGACTGGAAAATATTCTGAAAGAGGTTGTTGGCAGACATAAAGGTGCACGCTATGAGTTTTCAGTGTATGAGCAGTACCGCAACATGATGGACATGATTAAAAACTGTTCATACATTATGGACTATGCCGAGGAGGCCATGAAACGAGCCGGAGTGCAGGCCAAAAACCATTTGATACGCGGCGGCACTGATGGTTCCCGACTTTCATTTATGGGGATGCCTTGCCCGAATATTTTTACCGGCGAAATGGCTATTCATTCGCGGCATGAATATGTGAGTGTGCAGGATATGCAAAAGGCTGTGGATACACTTGTACATTTGGTGCAGGTGTGGGAAGAGAAGGGCATTCAGTAACAGATAATGCAATGAATGGTATCAGGATAAAGGGCTTTTTATGATG
Source organism: Chitinophagaceae bacterium (assembly GCA_020853515.1). Classification (GTDB taxonomy): domain Bacteria; phylum Bacteroidota; class Bacteroidia; order Chitinophagales; family Chitinophagaceae; genus OLB11. Next base: position 10,182 of record JADYYU010000113.1, read on the forward strand.
AAGCGCATCGCTGCTGATCAACTGTTGAAACATACCATAATTTTCATTTTGTGATCAATTTTTTTCTCATTAGGGCACCAATTTATTCAATTTGATGTATGATGAATATTACACCACCACAACTAACCCTGGAGTCACTCAAACCTTGGTTTGACAAACCGGCCATGATCCATGAATGTATAGCCCAGGTTCAAAAAGATTTAGGAAGCTATGGAATTGAAATTCACTACAGCGGCAATCACCTGAATGCTTATGAAGAAATATTTGCCCAGTTACAACCTCAAATTGAGCAGCTCATTCATAAGGGTACCAGGCTGATTGCTATTTTATATCGGGTGGATATTAATGAGAATGAAGTACGCAAGGCTGCCGATCAGCACGAAGACATGAGCCATGTTCTTTGCAGACTTATTTTATGGCGGGAATTGCAAAAGGTCGTTACGAGATTTTTGCTGAAATAGTAAGGCCAACTTCAAAGTGCTCAAACGCACCCCGCTGTCTTCAAATATAATTTGTTGGCAACTCATTTAAGGAACAAGTAGCCAGCAAAAGCATGCTGATGTCTTTATATAAAGTCGATCGAATCAAACTGCAATGCAGCGATCTGAATACTATTGAACGGGGATTACTTAATAATAATTTTACCGGTCATTACTTTTTGCCCTGCCTGAATTTTATAGATATATATGCCCGGCGCAACTTTGTTACCTTCATTGTCTTTGCCATCCCACACATGCGCCCGTTTGCCCGGTGTTTCTATTTTATGCGAAATGTGGCGCAGGTTCTGACCAAGCTGATTATAAATATCAACACTCACAAATTGAGCGGTGTTCAGATAGTATTCAAGATTTACAAGATCGTCTGAAGGATTTGGATACACCTGAACGCGATTGATGATCTGATCGGTATTCAGGATACCGGTAGGGTAGAACAACGGATCGTTTTGTAAGATAGAATCGATATTTACCAGTTCGTCGCCCGGCAGATAATAGGTAAATAAATAGCTGTCAAACAACATCTCATCATAGGTATTAGTACCCGGCAAAACTGGTATATTATGATCCGGAGTTTCAGGATTATTCAGTGTATTATCATATTTATGAACAGCCATCACATGATAATTGGCCGGAACTTTTACCAGATTTTTAAAAGTGTACTGCCCCTGCCAATGAAAGTCCCATTTGTTGATGCGGATCAGTGGAATCGTATCGCTATTGTTATAGGCATAATTAGTAATGGCGGTGCAGGTTTTATGTGAATGCGGAAATGAACCATACAATGAAAAGGCGATCGGAAGACCCTGGGCATTATTCGGATATTTTTGATAAACCGTCGCACTATCGTTGGCCGGAATGAAAAAGTTCCAGTTTTGCAGTACCGTGTTAAAAAACATTTCGCACATTCGGCTCACCGACAGGATAAAAATACAAACGCAACTGAGAACTGTCTTTCAGTCCGTTAGTGCCTTCAGGTACATGTATCTGAATTGAAAGCTTGGAACCGGCTTTTAAGCGGAACCCAAATTTGGTGGGTGCAACCCCTGGTAATACAGTCGGTCCCATGCCGGGTGCATAGTCGCCAATGCCGACCTGCCCCTGTTGGTTAAAACAGCCACCGCTGAAGTCATCAACAGCCAGACCTGTGGTGTCGATGGTGATCACAGCATGATGGATGATCGGTGCATTGCCGGGCACAAATTCAAATGCACGGATATAACGATCCTGCAACAGGCCGGAAGGGATATTCATGCAATAGTAATGATCGTCAGCAATTGCAGTACTCACAAACTTAGGCAGGTCAAGTATGAGGTCCGGCGTGCCATATAATTGGGTGGCTGCGTAAACCGGCAGCGGTGGCGCCAGCGTGGTGTCACCTGCTGTCATGCCATTGTCGATCCAGTCTGTCAGTAAGGCTTTGTCGGCTACACTCAATACGCGTTCCTTTACATAATGTTTATAGGTAGGGTCCGCAGGCCATGGTGGCATATGATTAGTTTGTATCGCATTTTTAATGGCCATTCCCATAGGTACCACTTCACTGTAAAGGGTGAGTGGAAATCCAATACTTCCTGTATGATGGCAGGATGTACAATTGGCGATCAGGATGGGTGCAATATCTTTGTAGTCAGTTGCTTTTGCACTGAATGTACTCAGTACAACAACGAAGAAAAGGAGAGGTAGTTTTGAATAGAGGTTTATTGACATAAAAGAACTTAAATATAATTATAGAGGGGTGATCTGAAAATCAGGGTATCTGTAGCCTATAAAAATACAGCAATTTTTATGTTTTCAAAACAAAACACCTTTTAATTCTATTTCAAAACAGGCTGAACGCTGTTCCTGTTTTTCACATTCATGAATCGCCTCATGAAAAAAACCGGTTTCTGCAATGAACAGAAACCGGTTTTTGAACAATGTAAAGTAAACAAATTAAAAACCAAGACCGACTGCAAAAGCGGCAATCGCATTATGGAAATCAGCAATCGGTGTAGCTACACCGGTTGACAAATTGATGCTATAAATTTTCGCACTGCTAATGGTCGGTAAGATCGCGTAAGCCAAGTTGGAGCTGCCTCCGATATCGAACCCGTTATCGTTGATGATATCAAGCTGCAGGCTACCTACTTCTACTAAGGTGCCGTCATTAGGTGGCAGTTGTTTGTATAGTTTATCTGTCACCGGATCAATATCGTATAAAACGGTACTTGCCGCACCGGCATAATTATTTGTGTAGGCGGCTGACGAAATCATGGGTGAACCAGGATTCAAAGGCATATCAACAGCCGCTATTGTGCCGTCGTTCGGATTCAAACGCAAATTTTGGCCGGTGTTACTAACCACTCTGATCCGGTCTACCGTCGGGTTGAAATCAAATCCGAA
>JADYYU010000114.1 GCA_020853515.1 Chitinophagaceae bacterium
GTGCGATAGATAGTGCCATAAGCAGCCAGGTAAGCACAGGCCGGTACAGAATCAACCGGTGATGAAACAATGGCCCATCCGCCCTGAAAGCTGGAGCTGAACGGAAAAGGGATGGCCCCTGCTGTTGAGGCGAGCGACTTCCAGGTACTCCCATTATCCAGCGAGCGAAATGCCCCGTCACCTAAATAAAACGCATTGCCACCGCCGCTTGCTGACGTTCCGTACAGTTCTCCCGACATGGCATACCAGATATTGGTTTTGCCCGGTCTTGTATCCTGCGTAATACTTACAACACCGGGATGAGCATTCGAATCACTGACTTTGGTCCAGGTAGTGCCAGCATCAAAACTCTGCCAGATACCACCGGAAACGGCACCTGCGATCACATGATTTTCGTCCGCGATGTCAATACAAAATGCCCTGGTACGGCCACCCACATTCCACGGACCGCGCATATTCCAGCTTACCGAACGTGATTTTTTGTAATTTAAGAAATTTTCCGCCTGTAATGTGTGCAAAAAATTAAGTTCTTTGTATCGAACGCCTGCCGGAATTTCGCCGGTAGCAGGATCGGCCAGCATGCTGTGTTCCCAGCGGTGCTTAATGTCACTTTCCTCATTCAGTTCATTTTCGGGACCTTCAGCGCCCAGTGGCAAATTGTACAATAAAATGTAGCAGGCCACCACTAAAATTCCTGCCAGCAGAACCGGTAATTTATACTTCATCCATTCGCATTAAGTTGCTAAATTAATGTTTAATTACTGAAAGCCCATCATTCAGTTAAAAAACTTGCACTGATGCCGCCCCAGGGCCTAAAATTGAGTAAAAATAGGTAGCTGGGGAAATCAGAATCAAGCTCCTGTTATTTTTAATTCCTTTTTAATAATAGCATATAAGATTTGATTATATATTTACAAAATTATTAGAAGGCACTATGGAAAAAACGAAGAAAGAATCATTTTTTAAAGATAAAGATTATCATGCATTTACAGCCCTTGAGAAGGCTCATTTTTTGTCCTTTGCTCCTTACGCATTTCAGGCTTCGGTTTTACTGCGCGATTATGGTATACTGACACTTCTGCAGCAGCAAAACGAAGGAACCCCCTTGAGCAAACTGAATGAGGAGGCCAATATCAGCCCTTATGGAGTCCGCATTTTGGTAGAAGCTGGCATTGGTATTGGCTTACTTTATGAAGAAAATGAGCTTTACTTTATTACCAAAACCGGCATGATGTTCAATACCGATAAGATGGTGGTGATCAATACGAATTTTATGCGCGACATTTGTTATGAAGGCGCAGGTAAACTAAAAGAAAGTATTGAAACAGGCCGGCCTGCCGGTTTAGCTTTCCTGGGAAATTGGAACACCTTATATGAGGGTCTTTCGAAATTGAATCCTTTACAGACAAAAAGTTGGTTTGAGTTTGACCATTATTATTCCGATTTTGTTTTTCCGCAGGTGATGCCTGCTATTTTTGAATACAATCCTTCAAAAATTCTGGACATCGGTGCCAACACCGGAAAATTCAGCAGACAATGTCTTTTGCATAGCAAGGAAATTGAAATGTACCTGCTGGATTTACCGGGGCAACTCGCACTGGCCGACACAGCACTGACAGCAGAAGGTTTTGAGGGGCGCTATCATCTGGTGCCTCATAATTTACTGGACAATTCAATTACGATACCGGGCATGTACGACATTATCTGGATGAGTCAATGTCTAGATTGTTTTGCAGATGACGAGATTGTGGGTATTTTGATCAAGTGCAAATCGGCCTTAAAAGAAGGCGGCAAAGTGATCATTAATGAAACTTTCTGGGACCAGCAACCATTTCATGCATCGATGTACTCACTGCAGATGACCTCCCTGTACTTTAGCACCATCGCCAATGGCAACAGCCAGATGTATGACAGCCGGGTATTTTTACAACTGGTGGCCAAAGCAGGATTTAAGGTTGAACATATCAAACATAATGTTGCAACCACGCATACCTTGGTAACACTTGGTCTCTAAAGTTGCAACGCTATTAAAACCATTTTCGTCACCTTTTTTTGAATCTGCACCGTGGGTTACGGAAATAAGATCCCATGGTATTTAGTAGCATCTACATAAGGAATCTGAGCGCCATATTTTGTATTGATCGCCCTGAGAAATTCATTCGCGATCATCGCATATCCGCGCGGATTCGGATGCACGCCATCGAGGCTGAAAGCTCCACCGCTTATAAATGAGGCATTGAGCGTAATGCCATTATAGGTTGTACCCGAAACCACTGATTTAAGATAGGTATTAATGTCAACCAAAGCAAGATCATACTGAATGGCAATAGCCCGTATACTGGCGTTATAAATAGCTGTGTACTGTGCAATAGTTGCTATTTCACCTGCTTCCAGTACATAGGCATCTTTCAGCGGTTTCGCCGGCGACACGCCCCATTGACCGCACTTCAGTGAATCGCCCGGAGTACTAAGCAAAATCAGATCTGCAGCCGTGGCATGCCGCATGTAAGGTGCAGCACTGCTATCAGTAATTAAAAAACCATTGGCACCTTCATGCCAGGTAATGCCTGACAGTCCGCTCAGTTGATAAATGTTATTTAAGGTATCTGCCTTGCCTTTACTCAATACGACCCCATTCCACGGAATTGTGGTAAAAAAAGGAACAGAGGTTACATCTGGCACATTAGCAATCGCTCCTTTGGCACCAAATTGCGTTAAACTGTCTGCGATGGCTGTCAGAGCGTTTCGCAGAGAGGCCGTATCTGATAATGCAGGACTCAGAATATTTACTTGTGGCACCGCACCCGCCAGTGCATATGATAATACATCGTTGCTTCCCAGCCACATCGTGAAAAAAGTAGGATTCGCACGCATGGCTTCTGATAGCATGGTACTCACACCGGGAGTAACACAGAAACGGCTCAGAAAAGGATTTAAAAAACTGTATAGTCCCAGATTTGCATCGATCGCCCGGGCGCCGGGTACACCGATCAGGTTGTAAGGTCCCGCATTTTTTGGTTTACTGAGGGCTGTATAACCAACAGGATCAAACACGGGCGATAATGATGGGATATTGCTGTTGCAAGGCAAAACAAATCCTAAAATGCGTCGTGGATTATCGCTGCCATCATTACCACCGCCCTCCTCCATATAAGGGATATTAAATGAGCCGCCGCCAACGAGTTTAAACTGCTCAGATAACATCTTCGGGTAACAGTTGTCCTGACCTTCA
>JADYYU010000115.1 GCA_020853515.1 Chitinophagaceae bacterium
TAGTCAAAAACCATATGCCGCGGCATATGGTTTTTTTTATTTTCAAAGTACAGGCCAAACTTCTACCTTTGCAACTTAACTTTAAGATACTTCAATTTTTCAAAAATGCATAATTTAGCTGATATAGCAACTCAGGTCAGAAGAGATATCGTTCGTATGGTACACGGTGTTCAGAGCGGACACCCCGGTGGTTCTTTAGGTTGCGCCGATTTTCTGGTAAGCCTTTATTTTAAAGAAATGAATCACAACCCTGATTTTGACATGGATGGTAAGGGGCAGGACCTGTTCTTTTTGTCTAACGGCCATATCTCACCTGTATTCTACAGCGTTTTGGCACGGAGCGGTTATTTTCCGGTTGCGGAACTCGCAACTTTCCGTAAACTCAATTCCCGCTTACAAGGCCACCCCGCCACACATGAGCATTTGCCAGGCGTACGGATCGCAAGCGGATCTTTAGGCCAGGGCTTAAGCGTGGCGATCGGTGCGGCACTTACTAAAAAATTAAATGGAGACCCTTCAATTATTTATTCCCTTCCTGGTGACGGTGAACTGCAGGAAGGTCAAAACTGGGAGGCCATGATGTTTGCGGCCCATCATAAAGTTGACAACCTCATTGCAACAGTCGACTATAACGGTCAGCAAATAGATGGCAGTACTGCACAGGTGATGAATCTTGAAAATTTGAAAGATAAATGGCTGGCTTTTGGCTGGCAGGTTCTCGAAATGGATGGCAATGATCTTGATAATATTGCGGCTACCATGCAACAGGCCAGGGCTATGTTGGGCAAACAAAAGCCGGTATGCATACTCATGACCACTATTATGGGCAAAGGGGTCTCTTTTATGGAAGGTACCCATGAGTGGCACGGTATTGCCCCCAGTGATGCACAACTTGAACTGGCCTTGTCATTACTTCCTGAAACGCTGGGCGACTATTAATGAACTTTGGTGCAAAAAAATATAAAATTTTAATATTTGCCGGGATACTTTTCTTGATCCCATTTTTTCTTTTTGCACAACCGGTCAAAAAATCACGTATCCTGTTTCTGCTCGATGCCTCTTCCAGTATGACCTATAACTGGAATGCCAAATACACAAGGTTTGACATTGCATCCAATATTTTACTGAAAATTATCGACAGTTTTTATGCTCTCAATAATGAAGTAGAATTTGCCGTGCGCGCATACGGCACTCAATATCCAGCTCAGGATAAAAATTGTACGGATACACGACTCGAAGTTCCTTTTAATATTCAAAACGTTGCGCAAATCAACACCCGACTTAAAAACATGCAGCCCCTCGGCTTTTCGCCTATTGCTTATAGTTTGCGACAAGCAGCCGACAACGAACTGAGTGATGCCCGTCTGTATGATTACTCCATTATTTTTATTACCGATGGCGGCGAAAGCTGTAACGGCGATGTTTGCAATACTTTTCGCGAATTTCTCGAAAAACGTATCAAGGTTAAACCTTATATCATTGGTCTCGATAGAAATGAACAACTAAATCAACTCTACGACTGCATGGGCAATTTCATAAAGGTGGCCGATCCGGATGATATCGATAAAGCAGTCAAGCTGATCGTGGATGCTAACCGTCCTTTGCTCGACAAACCAAAGGTACTCAACCTGCCAACAGTGTTTGCCAAACCGGCTGTTATTAAAGACAGTGCAGCACCCGCTGTAAAACCACCCGTTCAATCACCCGTTCAGGCTCCTGATCCTAAACCGGTTCGATCTGCCAGTATTTTTCCCCGTCTAAAAATGTTGCCTTACCAGGTAAGGATCAACGATCAGGTGATAATGAAGCCAGCCTATATTATACAGGCAAAGGCCACCACCGTCACCCTGCGTTTTAACACAGATGTGCCGCCACCGCCAGCGCCACAGGTTGTAGCCCGCAAAACAGATGTATTTCCAAAATTAAGTGCGCCCGCCTACCGCTTCAAAAATGAAGTGAAAGCACTCATGACTGCCAAGCCAAATAACTTTCGGGTGAAAGAGAAAGCGATACTGCGTTTTGAAACCGAAGTTCCCGCCGTAGTAAGAACTCCGGACATCTTCCCGCTTTTAAAGGCAGCAAAATATAAATTCACTGCAGTAACGTCTGTTGTAAAACTCAGCCCCAAAAGGTCTGATTTCGACCGCTCTAAAGCTGCTGTGCTGCGCTTTGATATCGAAAAGCCGGTGCTGAGACTGACCAATGTAATGCCTCTGCTGAAAATGCCTAAAATTTGGGTGGCCAATACAGTGGTGACGCTAAAGAACCTTAAACCGGTCGCATACAACAATAAGCAAACAGCCATTCTGCGGTTTGAAGTGGAACAAAAAAAGAAACCCGTTTTGAGTGCTCTCCGCCCTGAAAAATTCCCGATGCGCTACTCGTATGCCTATCGTTTGCCGCAGCTTTCGGCCCGCAAACCCACAAAGGAGATGGCTATTATTCGCTTTACGTCCGCCGAACTGGGTGTGGTAAAACGGAATGACTCTGTCCCTAAAAAGTTTGTACCACCACCCGAACCGGAAAAGCTGGATGCCGAATTTACAGTCGCCCTCGAAAATAGTGAAGAAACAAAAGTGCAGGTCTTTTTTGAAAGCCGGGCCGGTAAAAAATATCCTGCAGCCACGCCTGAGATTGTGTTTAAAGAGCAAGGCAGCAACAGTGTGATCACCTCTTTTCGCAGACAGGTGTCGGGCAATGAGCCGGTACCACAAAAAATTGCGGCTGGCAAATACAATGTGATCGTTACCGGTTATAATGATCTGTATGTAAACAATGTTACCATAGTGCCGAATAAACTGAATAAGGTTACTATCAAAGTGTCGGATGGCACCCTGGCTTTTGCCTACGTAGGTAATCGTAACCGGCCGGTTGAGTATAATGCTATTGTAAACCGTCGGTTTGCCGCCGGGGCCACCGTATTGCAAAAATGCGTTGATAAGCTGACTTACGAACCGGGTACTTATTATGTTGAGATCAGTACGCTGCCTGCCAGTAAATTTAGTATCGATATGTCGTTTGGTGCTTTATACGAACTGCAGATTCCGGAACCCGGCACCTTGCAGATCTCAAACACAGAACCTATCGGAAAAGTACAGCTTCAATACGAACATGGCGAAATGTTTGAAGTTTTTTATACCATGAATTTAAACGGAAATATTGCTGCACAAACGCTGATGCTGCAGCCTGGCCGTTATAAAATCATTTTTCCTGTTGATCCTAAAATGCCGCAAATGGGCACTAAAACGCAGGATTTTATTATCAGGTCTAACCGGAATTCGCTGGTTGAATTACAATAATCCCGGATCTTGCTGTTGACGGGTCCGGCAGGGATGCTATCAAGTTGAGATTGTTTGATTGCACCGGTTGACGCTCGTTTTACATCTGCCTTAACTCCCTTCTGCCTATGCTACCTTATTCATAGCGCAAACTTTCGATCGGATTTAACCTCGATGCTTTCAAGGCCGGATAAATCCCTGCCGTCAAACCAACCGCTACACAAATGGCCAAACCGGTCAGTATCCATATCCAGGGTATCACCATCGGCGATCCAAAAGCCAGTGAAAGTAAGTTGCCGGTCAGTATGCCACTGACAATGCCAAGGACACCGCCGGTCAGACTGATCAAAATCGCTTCTGTCAAAAACTGCCTTAAGATGATGGCATTGGTTGCCCCCACTGATTTTGAAAGTCCGATTTCCCGGGTGCGCTCCGCCACAGATACCAACATGATATTCATCAGGCCTATGGCCGCACCCAGTAAAGTAATGAAACCAATAACACTCGCTGATAAGGTCACATACTGGATGTTACTGACGAGTGTATTGGCCAGTTCGTCATTTTTATTGATCACAAAATTAATCGCCTTGCCAGCCGCCAGTTTTCTGATGCTACGCATCAGACCCTCCGCTTCCCCCATCGCAAAATCGATATTTTTCAGTCCGTCTGTCAGCACACTCAGCACACACGACTGCCCGCTCAGGCCATAGTTTTTACTCCCGTTCATAATTGGAATCAGTACCATGTTGTCCATACGGTTGATCAGGCTGGCTCCTTTACTCTCCATGACCCCCAAAACCCGGTATTGCTGGCTGCCCACCTGCACTATCGCATTTTCGGCTATCGCAACATTTGTAAATATTTTTTTTGCTACCGCATAGCCCAGCAGACAAATGTTGGCGTTGCTACTGATTTCACGCACGCTGAAGTTCCTGCCGGCCAGCATATTGGTGCCCGATACTTTCAGGTAATTTTCATCAGTCGCCATCACCATCACGTTCGGACTGGTTTTGCGGCTGCCATGCTTTACCAGTGCTCCATTTTCTGCCAGCGACGAAATGCTGATCAAAGCCGGAAAGCGAAACCTCTCTTTAAAGTTCATCGCCTGCTGCAAACTGATCACTTGGGCAGGGTCACTGCCACCACTCTTTTTTTTGTTCATTTTGCGCTGACTCATGATCGTAAACGTGTTGGCCCCCATTCCACTCAGATTATTATAAATATTCCATTTGAGCACTTCAATCACGGTCAGAATACTAATCAGTGCCATGATACCTACCGCAATAATGGCGATGGTCAGGTTCGACCGAAGACGGTTACCCCTGATAGCACTTTGCGAAAGCCTTAAAATATCAAACCATTTCATCGAACTCCAAAACTAATCATAATTTATTGCACTTAAATCATTCAGGTGTTCATTGTCTTTTTGCATACAGAGCTGGGCTGGCATCGGGGGGCTCATTCTTCAGCAGCTATACAGGCTATCACTGCTACTCCGCCACAGTAGCTGTCGCACAAGATCTTCAGCGGGGTATCTGTTCTATCCTGAGCAAGTTCGGCAATCGGTTCGTTTTTCAGCATACAACCTGCCCATTCCTTCAACCATGTTGATCATTTTCAACTATAATAAGTACTTTTACCGTCTCAAATGCAGGAAATTACCCTACAGACTGGCAAAAAGATCTATTTCGCTTCCGATTTTCATTTCGGCATTCCCGATTATGCAGCCACACGGCAGCGCGAGGCACTCGTCTGTGAATGGCTCGACAGCATCAGCAACGATGCACAGGCTATTTTTCTCATGGGCGACCTGTTTGATTCATGGATGGAATATAAAAGGGTAGTGCCAAAAGGCTCAATCCGTTTTTTGGGTAAGCTGGCCGCATTTTCAGACCGTGGAATTCAACTGATTATTTTTACAGGCAACCATGATTTGTGGATGCATGGCTATTTTGAACAGGAACTGGGTGTAACCGTTTATAAAAACCCACAGAATTTTAAGATCAATGGACAGTTGTTTCACCTCGCTCATGGAGACGGTCTGTGCAGGAAGGAAAAAAAGTACCTCCTTATGAAATCGGTTATACAACATCCACTCAGTCAGTTCATTTACCGACAGTTGCATCCTGACCTGGGGCTTCGGCTGGCCGACTATTTTAGCCGCCTCGGACCTAAGCATAAGTACCAGAATCAGGTGATGAAAAATGACAGTCAGGAATATCAGCTGATTTATGCAAAAGAATATTTAAACCTTCTGCCGGTCAACTATTTTATTTTTGGTCACCGCCATATACCCGTCGAAATACCACTGAACAGTCAGTGTAAATTTGTAAATCTGGGTGATTGGATTTCTTATAACACCTACGCAGTGTTTGACGGCATGACAGTGCAGTTGTTAAAATATTGAAATAAAATGACACAAAGATGTTGACTTCCATCTCAAATCAAACTAATTTAGCACGCTGAAAGGAATAATTTCTATTTTTTCAGGCACAACATAATAGATATGAAAAGAATTTTTACAACACTACTACTTATCGTCAGTTTTATTTTCAGGTCGCAATCACAGGTTATTGATAACGCTTGTGAAGGGATACCCTGTAATTCACTACCAATATGCGGGGTCAACACCATCGCAAATGTCAATTCTTATACAGCTTCGCTGGCGCCTTTTAATGTCAATCCGGGCGGCATCGGTAACTGTAACAATGCAGTGGGCGGTGTGGTAAATTATACGGCCACCCCAAATTGGATCTATTATAGACTTAAGTGCTATGCAGGGGGTGTGTTGAATTTTTCAATCAATCCAAACGATCCCGCGGCCGATATGGACTGGGCCATCTGGGATATCTCTGTTTCAGGTTGCGGCTCCCTCACTGCCGGTAATCTGCTTGAATGTAATTCCTTTGCCGGAGCAGGTGCTACAGGTTTGCAACCGGCTCCTGCTGCTGGTTTTGAAACCGGCATCACACTGACTGCCGGCAA
>JADYYU010000116.1 GCA_020853515.1 Chitinophagaceae bacterium
AATGAAGGCCTAAACTCCATCAGGGGATCTAGCAGATTAAAAATCGATTCAATACTTTTACCTTTTACCGGGGGTAATATTTCGAATGAAAAAAGCGTTTTGTCAGCCTGACGGATATGTTCTGTTACTTTCATGAGTGGACAAAGATAAAGTAAGCTAAACGCAAGTTCCAAATTTGTGATCAAAATTTCGCCTGCACTTTGCTGCCTTATGTGAGGTGCTGCTATTGTATCTGCTTTCGCTGCTTATATCGTTTTAACCCGGGCTGGTCTGAAAGTTAGTTTGAGAATCAGCAGTACGATCTGCACCACAAAGCAACCGGGGAATAAAAAATAATAAAACCAAAAAACGGCACCCGGTCCATTTTCACTCCACATGTTGCCATCCGGAAAGGTACTAAGGTATGCATAGATAAAGGGAGATAAAAACAAAAAAGCATTTGCCAGCAGCAGCCCGTTCATGATCAGTTTGCGGATCCGCCGGTCGTCTTTCAAAAAGCATAATAAAATGGACGAAACCGGTATCAGAGCAAACACGAGACAGATCAGGATGAAAAACATAGGGTACGATTTTTGATGACGTAAATATAATGATCAGCACGGACTCTGCGAAGCCTGCAGTCCTTAATTTGGAAGGCAGTGAGGGCCATCGGTTTTTTGACACTAACGTTTCTTTAGTAACTTAATCGCAATTGCTAACTTTTATTCAATTACTTTTGCAGCCGATTTAGTTCTTCAGACATAGCTAAAAATTAATAGCTTTAACATTCACGGGTCATGCTCTTTTAAAGATAAGAGAAACAACATTTCATTTTTTTGTTCTATACAGTTCATCAAAAAACCAACCTTGAAGTTATTAATGATTACTTTATCAGTGGGGCTTTTATAAACTTTATTAAACAAAAAAAATAAACATGACTACATTCAATGAGTTAGGACTGCATGAGCAGTTATTATCCGCCATTACCGAAATGGGATTTGAAAATCCTACAGAGATTCAGCAAAAAGCGATCCCGGTTTTTCTGAAAAGAGAATCTGATCTGGTAGCATTGGCACAAACAGGCACCGGTAAAACTGCTGCGTTCGGCCTGCCCATTTTACATCACTTAGACGTGAACGACAAAAGTACACAGGCACTGATCATCAGTCCTACACGTGAACTTTGTATGCAGATCACCAACGATCTGAAAAATTACAGTAAACATATGCGTGGCGTGCGGATTGTAGCCGTTTACGGAGGCAGCAGCATCGTGGCGCAAATTAAGGACATCCGTCAGGGCGCACATATTATTGTAGCCACCCCGGGACGTCTGATAGATCTGCTTGACAGAAAAGCTATGAAGATCGATCAGATTCAGACAGTTGTACTGGACGAGGCTGATGAAATGCTGAATATGGGCTTTCAGGAAGATATGGAAACCATTCTGGCACAAACTCCGGATGATAAAATAACAGGATTATTCAGTGCAACCATGCCTAAAGAGATCCGCAATATTGCCAGCAAGTATCTGAAAGAATCAGTTGAAGTTTCTTCGGGTAAAAAAAATCAGGCCTCTGCAGATATTACCCATCAGTATGCGGTGGTGCAGGCCAAAGATAAACTGGCTGCCTTGAAAAGAATCATTGATTTCAATGACAATTTTTTCGGAATTATATTTTGTACCACCCGTATCGAAACCCAGGAGATCAGTGATGCCATTGTGAAAGCAGGGTACAACGCTGATTGTCTGCATGGCGATCTTTCGCAGCAGCAACGTGATAAGGTGATGGGCAAATTTCGTAAACGTACCATCAAAATATTGTGTGCAACCGATGTGGCTGCACGTGGCATTGATGTCAATGATATTACACACGTCATTCATTATCATTTACCCGATGATATCGAAAACTATACGCACAGAAGCGGACGTACTGCACGTGCTGGCAAGAAGGGAATTTCGATTGCATTATTGCATATCCGTGAAGCTTACAAACTGCATCAGATCGAAAAAATGGCCGGTGTGAAATTTGAAAAATTCATGATACCGAAAGGGGAAGATATCATCACCAAAAAAGTACAGAATTTTGTAAATAATATTGTGGAGCTTCAATACAAAGATGAGCTGAATATTCCAATCCATGAAGAATGGAGTGCGCCGTTGATGGCTATGAGTCAGGAAGAATTGGTTGAAAGGATCATTGCTCAGAAATTATTGAACATCGATACCCAATATGCGATTCAGGAAGATCTGAATATCGTGGAAGGACAAAAATCAAATCGCAGTTCTGAACGAGGCGATTCACGTCGCGGTGAAAGAAGCGAACGCGGCGGACGCAGCGACCGTATGGAAAGAAGTGAAGGTGGCAGTCGCAGAGACAAGTTCAGCAGCGGCGAACCTACCGTAAGGATGTTTATCAATCTGGGTAAAAAAGACAATCTGCGTTACGATGAGATGCGCGAAATGATCTTCAAAGCCAGCAAGGTGAGCGGACATAATATCAAAGAAATTGAAATGAAAGGTGTTTATTCTTTCTTCGAAACTGATCAGGCCAGCGCTGATCGTATCATGGAAGGTTTTCATGGTGTAGAATCAAACGGCAGAGAAGTGCGTATACAGAAAGCGGAAGAAGGTGATGGCAACGAATCGCGCTCATACAGTGGCGGTGGCGGCGGTAAATCTTACGGTGGTGGCGGTCGCGAACGTAGTGGCGGCGGCGGTTTCGACAAACGTAAATCATCCGGTCGTGGCAGCTCTTCTGGTTCATCATCAGGTGGATCCTCATCAGGTCGTCCGAAGTATAAAAGTAAAGTAAGCAAAAGCTGGTAGTCCGATAAAATGCAACAAACTTAAGAGCGCTCAGGCGCTCTTTTTTTATATCCTTCAGTCAGGGCTTGTCTTGTGTATTTTAAACCAGGGCAGCGACGTAGAATCTATTAAATGTTAGACTGATCTAGAATCAGTGAAGACGATACACTTATTTTGCTATATAGCAGTATGATCTACCTTATTTTTCCTGTTGTAAATTATACAGACTTCTGTACAGTCCGTCCGGTATCTGCAGCAGCTCTTTATGGGTGCCTGATTCGCGGATACGTCCCTCTTCCAGTACGATGATGAGGTCGGCATTGCGGATGGTAGACAAGCGATGGGCGATCACAAATGAGGTGCGGTTTTTTAGTAAATGGTTTAAGGCATCTTGCACCAGAGCCTCTGATTCAGAATCTAACGCACTCGTAGCTTCATCCAGAATCAGGATGGCGGGATTGCGTAAAATAGCCCGGGCAATGGCAATTCGCTGTCTTTGGCCACCGCTCAGTTTTACACCGCGCTCGCCGACAATGGTATCATAACCTTCCGGAAATTTAGTAATGAATTCATGCGCGTTGGCATTTTTACCCGCGGCTTCTACTTCTTCTTTGCTGGCCCGCGGATTACCGTAGGCAATATTTTCGAAAATAGTGCCACCAAACAGCATCACATCCTGCGGCACCAGCGCCATTTGTTTGCGCTGCTGTGTCAACGGTATTTCTTCTGCATTGACCCCGTCAAAAAGTATTTGTCCTTCATCCTGATTGTAAAAGCGCAATAGTAAAGCCGCCAGTGTGCTTTTTCCGGAACCGCTTGGACCAACGATGGCAATTTGCTGCCCTGGTTTGACATCCAGACTCACATCGCTTAACACAGCGGTTTCAGGTCGCGAAGGATACCGAAATGAAATATGATTCAATTGAACAGCACCTTTGAGGCGATAGTTCTCATCAAAACCGGCCTCCTCGAGCTGCACTTCTTCAACGGATTCGCGAAGCAATTCACGTACCCGTTGCGTAGCACCCAGCGATTTTTGCAATTGAGAATACAGGTCTGCAAAGCCAGCCATGCTGCCTCCTATGAATGCCGTGTACACTACAAAAGATGCAAGATCGCCAAAGTGATTCAGATTGCTTGAGCCATACCACACCACCAATACAATGGCACCAAATACACTAAACAATAAAAATGAAATAAAGATGCCACGCATCACGCCATTTCTGATATTCAGTTTGATCACATCGTTGATACTGCGGGTGTAGCGGTTGCGTTCAAACCATTCGTTGGCGAAAGATTTTACATTGCTGATGCCCTGCAGACTTTCCTGCACTATGGTGCCGCTTTCTGCCAGTTGATCCTGTGCTTTGCGTGCCGTTCCGCGAATATACTTTCCGAAGATGACGGCTACCACCGCAATTACAGGAACCACAGACAGCATTACCAAAGTGAGCTTAATGGAAATAAAAAGGATCAGGGTGATTCCGATCAGTAAGGTTAATATACCGCGCAGAATCTCGGCCAGCACCGTGGTTACAACGTCCTGTATTTGGGTGACATCTGCGCTGAGCCGGCTGCTGAGTTCGCCCACACGGCGGTTACTGAAGAAATTCATCGGCATACGTACCAGTCGTTCGTAAATGTCTTTGCGCAAATCGCCCACAGCGTGTTCACCAACATAAGTAAACAAATAAACCCGCATAAAGGAAATTCCCATTTGCAATGTAAGCAGACCCATCATCCACAATGCAATGGTACTGGGCTCTATCGCTTGTTTGACTGCAGCAATATCCTGCGCATTTTTAAGCAGTTTTCCAAGCAAGTAAGGAAAGGACATCGTTGAAAGACTGCTTAATGTGATAAAAAGCAAGCCACTGAAGAAATGCCAGCGGTATGGTTTTACATATTTAAAAATCATGAGTCCTTCGCGGAAACTCTCTTTTGAAAGTTTTACTTTCGGAAGATCATCGGTAACATCTGTACGCCTGGCCATGGGGGGAGTTATAAGTGCTGATTAAACGAGGGGGCAAAGATAGGTAAATTCAGTTCCGCTTTTTCTTTTTGATGATCTCGTAGCAGATAATAGCCGGAATGTAGAATAGCAGATCGGCCACTATTTTAGCGGTAAAAATTCCAAGGCTTAAATTGTTGAGCCACAGGGGAAAGTAATACATCATGGCGGGGCGTACCAGTATGGTATCAATCAGTTCTGCAACACCAAATTCAAGCGCCATTGCTTTCAGAATGACCGAAAAGTGCCGGTCAGAAAATTTTTCTGAAAGGGTCGTACAACGTTTGTTTGCGATCACCACATCATTGACCAGAATGTATCCGAAGTAAGAAATATTACCAGCCCAAGTAGCTGCAATGGCAGTCGAAATCAGACTTCCGCTCATTTCATAGGTGACTTTGGCCGCCAGCATAGTGACTATCACCGACAGCAGTTCTGCGGGCAGGTAACGTTTTATCCACTCCTTGATTTTATTTTTCATGGCGCAAAAAATTAAACGCTGTATGTTGGTTTCAGACCAGCTTCTTAGCCAGTTGCTTTACTTCATTCAGCAGTTGTATGATATCATCCGCGGTGGTCATTGGGTTTAATAAAGTAAATTTCAGAAATGACTTTTCATGTAAACGGGTTTGACCAACAATCGCTTTTCCGGATAGCAATAAAGTAGTTTTAAGCTGATCATTGATGTTATCAATAGCAGTATCACTTAAATCACCTTCGGGCAGGTATCTGAACACGATGGCGTTGATGGGTGTCCGGTAAGCGAGTTCAAATTGCGGATCTGCCTCAATGAAGTCGCTGATGTTTTCTGCCAGCGCAATGGTATAATCGAGCATATCGCCAAAGGTTTCTGTACCAACATGCTGTAATGCGAGAAAAGGTTTCAGCGCATCGAACCTTCGGGTCGTCTGTATCGATTTATAAACCAGATCAAGTAATCCAAGCGCTTCATTTCCTTCAGGATTTAAGTAATCAGCATGCAGGCGGATCAGTTCAAAAGAGGTTTTATTTTTAACCATAAAAACACCGCAGGAGATCGGCTGATAAAATAATTTATGAAAATCGATGGTTACCGAATCGGCCTTTTCGATACCGGCCAGTTTATGTTTATGATTTTTGCTGAAGATGAGTGCACCGCCATAAGCGGCATCAATATGCACCCACATGCCATAACGGTGCGCACAGTCTGCCATCGCACCGATGCTGGCAATACTTCCAAAATCAGTGGTACCGGCAGTTGCCACATAGGCGATCGGTATTAATCCTTCCTGCAATAATTGTTCGATGCTTCGTTCTAGCTGCGCGGTCGTTTCCTCCAGACCATCGTCTTCTATTTTAACCACGGCATCGTGTCCCAGTCCTAGGATAGCTGCTGATTGTGCCACCGTAAAATGGGCATGCTGTGCGCAGAGTATTCTGAATCTTGATGCCTCTGGCGGAAGACCTTTTTGCTGAATATCATGATTGAAATGCTTCTTGCTGTACTGGTCGCGGGCCAGCAGCAAACCCATGAAATTTGACATGGTGCCACCACCGGTGAAAGTGGCATCTGATTCGGGACCAAATTCGAAAATTTTGCAAAGCTGTTCGCAAAGGGCCTGTTCTATCATACTGGCAACCGGTGCCTGATCCCAGGAATCCATCGACTGATTAAAAGCGCTGATGATCATTTCTGCAGCCAGCGAAGCCATCAGGGGAGGACAGTGCAAATGAGCCAAACAGTGAGGATGATAGACAGATATATTACTTTCAATGATCAGTTCGCGGGTTTGATGCAGCAAGACATCCATCGCTTTACCTTTTGCAGGAAAAAGTTCCAGTGTTGATATTTTTTGTAAAAGCGATGCACTGCTGCTGCCATTATATGGTTGCTGCTGTTGTTTAATTTGCGTGGCGATCATTGCTGCCACCTCTGATACCAACGATTTGTAGGTCGTCAGCGTTTCACTTTTTTCATTCAGAAAGAAAGATTTAAACGCGTGATGAGCCTCGTGAATAGATTTAAGATCACCGTTGGTGCTGCCGTCGTGTTGAGCGAATGCATTCATTGATTTAGTTTTGAGAGTTAGGATAGGGCATCAGCTCAGCTTCAGCAGCAACGACTGCCTCTTTAAATATTTCGCAGATATGCACCACCTGTTCTTCGGTGATGATCAGGGGGGGCAAAAACCGGAGTACGCTCGATTGCCGGCCGCCGATCTCGATGATCAGTCCTCTTTTGAAACACTCAAACTGGATCAACCTTGATAATTTTTCAAAGCGTTCAGGATTTTCCGACTGCAATACGCCACTGAAAGGGTTGACAATTTCTACACCCAGCATGAGTCCTTTGCCTCTCACTTCACCAATGCAATGGGTTTCGCTTTGTATTTGCCTCAGTTTTTCCTGAAACAGATCACCCATTATTTTTGCATGATCTGCAAGGCGATTTTCTTTAATGTATTGTATGGTAGCAATACCAGCGGCCATGCCCAGTTGATTGCCTCTGAAAGTGCCCGCATGTGATCCTGCAGTCCATACATCCAGATCTTTATGATATACAATCACAGCCAGTGGGAGTGAGCCGCCGATGGCTTTTGACAGCACAACCACATCCGGTATGATACCTGAATATTCAAATGCAAACATTTTTCCGCTACGCGCCAGTCCGGTTTGTACTTCATCAATGATCAACGGAATACCCTGCTCTTTGGTAATTTTGCGCAGGCGCTGCAGCCAGGCATCCGGCGCTGGTATTTTTCCGCCTTCACCCTGTATGGCTTCCAGAATAATTCCTGCAGGCTTCACTACACCGCTTTCATCATCATTTAAAATATTTTCAATATAGTTGGCGCAGGTCTCGTCGCAGTCATTGTTGCAATTACCCATCGGGCAACGATAACTATAAGGATAAGGAAAAAAATGGACATCGGACATGAGGCCGGCAATTTTGCTCTTGCTGCCCAGGTTGCCCATCATACTAAGCGCACCATTGGTCATGCCGTGGTAGCCGCCATGAAAGGCCACCATACTGCGTCTGCCGGTGGCAATTTTAACCAGTTTAATAGCAGCTTCTACAGCATCAGA
>JADYYU010000117.1 GCA_020853515.1 Chitinophagaceae bacterium
AAATGAGCTGCCGGCATCAATGATTGCGTGAGTAAAAGTGAGCCCCTGACTTTTATGAATGGTAATGGCCCAGGCTAGTCGCAGCGGATACTGACTAAACGAACCCATAACCTTTTCATCTACCTTATTGGTATTTTCATTGTGCGTGTAACTGATATTTTCCCAGGTTTCTTTTTCTATTTCCAGCAGGTCATTTGTTTCAGGAAAGCGGACAAGGATCGTATTTCTTTCAATTTTATCTACGATAGCTATTTTTCCGTTGTAGTAACGTCCCTGGCCGCTGCTGTCGTTTTTTATAAACATCACCTGAGCCCCTACTTTTAATTTCAATACCAGATCGGTCGGTAGCTGCTTGTCGCTGAAATCGCCTTTTATTTCCCCCCTGAATTCATGTGATCTATCCTTGATTTTTTCCAGCTCTTCTGCATTAATGGCATCTGCTTTTACATTATGCGAAGTGAGTGTAATATACTTATTATCGTCCGGCCTGAAAGTGGGGTCATAACGGCTGTTGAGTATTTCGTAATCAGAAACAGTCAGGTCGTTATTCCGGAGGTTGTTCAGAATGTCAATAAAATGCTGCTCATTCTGACGGTATATTTTTTTCAGTTCAATAAAGACCGGCGTTGTTTGTTCAAACACTTTGGCATGAAAGAAAAAAGGACTTTGATAATGGGTTTTGAAGATTGGTGCTTCGCTGTCTTTTACTACTGGCGGCAACTGATGGAGGTCGCCGATAAATAATACCTGTACGCCACCAAATGGTTTATGGCGGCGACGCACAACACGCAATACAGTATCGATTGCATCCAGCATATCACTTCGCAGCATGCTCACTTCATCAATGATCAGCAGTTCCAACTCCAGAATGAGCTTCTTTTTGTTGCCACCAATTTTGAGATTGCTGAGTAAAGTGTTTTTGTCCACCACATGCTCATTCAGACCAAAACCGCGACGCGCATCTGCTACATAGGCGCCAAAAGGCAATTGAAAAAAAGAGTGCATGGTAACACCTCCTGCGTTGATCGCCGCTACACCGGTAGGAGCTACCACCACCAGGTTTTTACTGCAGTGTTGCTTGATGTATTTAAGAAAAGTGGTTTTGCCCGTGCCGGCTTTGCCTGTCAGATACACAGGGCTGGCGGTATTCATAACATAATCGGCGGCCAGTTTAAAATAATGATTGGTTTCATCAAAATGTGAATTTTTCATAAAATAGTAAGTAGTAAGTTATAGAGCAAAAATAACAAAAAGGGTGGAAAAGGAATATATTTTCTGGGATTGAATTCTAGTTGAATGGTCTTGGAAGAATAACACCATGCGCACTTCACAATTAGGTGGCAATGCCTCTGCACCATCAACAAAGTATTTATGCATGTGTACAACAAACAGTTTGCACGGTGCCGTGGTAAAATCAGACAATCATTTATTTGAAATTGATTAATAGGGTACTGATTGATGGTCAGGCTGATGAGATTGAGTTCTTCATAAAGTATGGAGGCTTAAATATCGATCGTTGCGTGATGGTCAACAGATCATAAAGTCTTGTTTAGCAGTTATATTTTTTGAGAGTATATTGTACTGTTTATGAAAAGGGTTTTTAAAATAATCGTTATTGTTTTAATCAGTGTACTGACCATTTTGTTGATTATTGTCAATGTACGCCTGCTGACTGCCGTTGATCTAAACAATCGCGCAGCGGTCAAAAAGAATGTGCTGCAACAATTGCATTATCTTGAACAGCAGCTAAAGCAGGCTGACCTTGCCCATAGGATGCAACAGCAATATCCGGAAGGATTTGTGTTTGTTCATGCCTTGTATGGCTTGACCTGGTGTGCAATAGCCCGGTTTGAAGATACACATTCAGCGGTATTTTTGAAGGCCGTTGCTGAAGCCACCAACGCTTTACATGAAATAGAATCAGAACAGGGAAGGAGAAATTTTGATCAGCAATTACTGCCTTCTTACGGAATATTTTACAGAGGCTGGCATAATTATTTGTGGGGTAAATTACTTGCTTTGCAAACAGCATCTGACCAGCATGATGAGCTCCGTTATGAGACGAACTGCCGGCAAATTGCTCAGGCTCTTTTTAGAGATGGTAGTCCTTACCCGGAATCTTACCGTCACGCAGTGTGGCCGGCAGATGCTTTTGTGGCCGTGGCTTCATTGAGAATGCATGATCGGCTATTTGTGCCTCAATACGATTCGTTGATTGCTTCATGGATAGTAAAAGTGCAGGGTCGGCTGGATCCTTTCACCGGTCTTATTCCTCACGAAGTGGCTTCAGCTAGCTGCAATGTGCTGCAGGGCGCAAGGGGGTCGTCTATGAGTCTGATACTTATTTTTCTTACCGAAATTGACTCGCTGTTTGCGAACCGGCAAATGCAGCATTATAAAAAATTCTTTTTGATGCATCCGATGGGCTTACATGCGATTCGCGAATATCCGAAAGGAAAGCAAGGTACCGGAGATATCGATTCCGGTCCGGTCATCATGGGCATGAGTCTGGCAGGTAGCATTACATCGGTAGGCTGCCTGCTCAGGCAAGGTGAACGCTCGCTGGCCTGCGGCATTTCATCTGCAATTGAATGTTTTGGACTTGCGTATCAATCGGGTGCCGATAAAAAATATCTCTTAGGAGCCTTTCCAATAGCTGATTTGTTTATCGCGTGGACTCAGCTTCAAGAGGGTGCTTCAAATAGCAGCCGTTTCCTGCCACTCACAGGGTCCGATAGTCATTTATATTTTTATTTAATCAGTTTGGTACTCCTGAGCATGTTTGGATTTTTGGTAAAAAAGTGTTTGCCATTCTGATGTTTGATAGACACTTACGGCTATGCTGACGGGATGGCCGGACAACTATTAAAAGAACGCTTATTGCAGTACGACAAGCGATCGGGGATTTTGAAATCAGATGTGCATACACACGGGTGCTCAAATATTTAATGAATACAACCTGTATAGACTTTGGAAGCTTTCAGATACGCGTCTTTATAGATCGCTTTAGTTTTAGTCAGCCAGCTTTTGCTTTTTTCATGATTGCTGACAAAGCTTGAAACGATTACAATATAGTAGCCCTTTTCAAATTCAATATAGGCATCAGAGTATTCAATGCTGATGTAGGCGCCATCATCGCCGCGTCCTCTGGCAACATAGCAGGGGAAAAAACCAAACTCATTTTCGCATACCTGTTCGGTATTTGAGAGTCCGATCTCTTTATTGGGTTGCAATTTCCGCAGATCCAGTTTTAGATTTAATTTCTTGCTGGCCTCCGTCGCTTTTTTAATCGATGCAGCATAATCTTTGCCTGAATGGATTATCAGAAATTCTTTTTTTATATAGGGGATGTCACCTGCCTGAGCATACACCCAATGCATACAAAAGAGGAGCAGAAGAGTCATTGCATATTTCATAGGGGTAAATCTATAAAAAAATGTTCTAAATCAAAAACCCTCCTGCACCGGCTGCGAATCCGACGGTGCAGGAAGGTACCGGATTTTTATATTTACCGGTTTTGCACTTCTGCGCTTTCAGCAAGGTCCTGATTTAGCCGCCTGGCTAAGTATGTAGCAGTGTACTATTTATCACCTTTCTTATCGAGCAGTAAAATTTCATTGACCTGCACTTCGGTGATATAGCGCTTATTGCCTGTAGCATCTGTGTAATCTCTGTGCGTGAGCTTGCCTTCAATAGCAAGTTCGCTGCCCTTTTTAAGATATTGTTCAGCCAGATCGGCTACCTTGCCGTAGGCAACAACATTATGCCATTGTGTTTCATCAACTTTTTCGCCGGCATTGTTTTTATAAGTGTCATTGGTGGCCATACTAAAGCGGGCATACTTTCTGCCTCCTTCGAGATTTTTAATTTCAGGGGCATTTCCTAAACGCCCGATGAGCTGAACTTTGTTTTTAATTGCGTACATAATTTTTTTTTTTAAGTGGTTATTTAATGCGCCGAACAGAAGGACGTCTGCTTCAGATCAGCGATGCAAAGGTGTGAATGCCTGCAAAGAAGAACCGTTTTTTAAACGTTTACATTCGGAAATAAACGTTTGTAAACGTTTATTATCACATCCGAAATTCGGTGTTAATGTAAAGGGAGGCTGCACTCAGCCATGCCATCCTACTTTGCTGCTGCTACGTGGATAGTTTCTGCAGTTGTCATTTTATGAGGCTTATACAGCTTTTTTTATAGCACCCTGCAACAACAAGCAAGGATCATTTATAAAAAGTTTTCTTAAAATTTACCACTTGCAGATTATTTATGATTTAAACACCAACATAAAGTGGCAGAAACGATTACTATTGCATCTGCAAATATTTTTTCACCACAATTCCCTGAATACCACATGAAACTTAAAAAAGCCGGTCTTCCCTCGCTGGCAGTGCTCATTCTTATTTTTTTTATTTATCTGTTTTTCCATGCTGCAAATACCACCGGTTTTGCTTTTTTTATGTATGGTATTACGATGATCCACATTCTCTATACTATCATACAGAAGTGGGTCAGCGGTGGGCCGTTCACCAGCAGTATGCATATTTGTAACCTGGCCATGCTTACCATCAGTTGTTTTACACTCAACAGCAGCATTGAGATCTTTGCAACTTTTACTCCGTGGGTCTATATCGTGCTGCTGCTTACTTTTGTAACTCTGCTCCTCGAAGCGTTTGTCGAAATACCATCCATGTTCTGGCGTTTTGCCTATGGGTTTATCGTCACCTGCGGCTTATTTGTAAGTATCTATTTCAATATGCTCCTCCTGCCGATGTTTCACATCGGATTACTGGGTATGCTGTTACTCGGTCTCGGCATCCATTTATTTGTGCCGGCCCTGCTGATGTTCACCATAATGGCCGGTTTTTATAAGCGCCGGCAAAGCAAAATGATGATCACAGGCATTATTTCAGCATGCCTGCTCGTTGCTGGCAGCCTGTGGTATTTTTTATTTAGTGTGGGTAATGCGAATCGTATTTTAGAAAAGGTCAATGTAGATTTAGTGACCGGTGGACAAAAGGACTTACCCCGATGGGTCTATGTAGCACAACAAATTCCAAAAAATAGATGGACGGAATTGATACTAACCGGAGACTTTAAGTATGAACTGTTTGATGAGTGGTTTATGGACAGGCCGATCAATACAGGTAACTCCATGGGTGATAAAGGTCTGCACGAACCGTTTTTGAATATTGCAAAATTATTAGGCAAACAGAAATCAGATCTGAGTGATGCGGAACGACTGATGATTCTTAAATCAAATTTTAATAACCGGCATGAAACAAGCCGGAAATTATGGTCTGGCGAGCACCTCACTACTTCGCAATGCGTTACCGACATTCAACTATATCCCGGATATAGAATGGCTTATACGCAAAAAACATTTTTTATAAAGAACGTTTCTCCTTACGAGTGGCAAAGTGAGGAAGCTCTGTACACCTTGCATCTGCCTGATAATGCGGTGGTAAACAGTATGAGCCTCTGGGTGAATGGCGTGGAAAGAAAAAGCCGGCTCACTACCAAAGAGAAGGCTGATAGTGCGTATGTACAAATTGTAGGAGTTCAAAGCCGTGATCCGGCACTGCTGCATTGGCAGGAAGGAAACA
>JADYYU010000118.1 GCA_020853515.1 Chitinophagaceae bacterium
ATTATTATAAAAAAAGGCCTGCACGCCCCAGCTCAGACTCAGTTGATTTACCAGCGATTGCGTTTTAGTGAAAATATACAAGGGTGACTTTGGTCTGAAGCTCGACAACATAAAACCTGTATAACCACTTTGTGTCATACCGATGATCGCGTTGGCATGTACATCGTCTGCAATTTTGCAGGCATTATAGCAAAGGGCATCCGACAGAAAGGAAGGGGAATGACTCTGCGGAATGAGATTTTTATTATACACGATCTCTTCTTTTTCTACTTCGCCAATGATTTTGCTCATCGTTTGTACTACGAGAGAGGGATGATTTCCGACGGCAGTTTCACCACTCAGCATCACCGCGTCGGCACCTTCCAGCACAGCGTTCGCAACGTCCGTAATTTCACTCCGGTTCGGTTTGACACGGTCGATCATGCTCTCCATCATTTGCGTGGCAATGATAACCGGCTTGGCCCTGTGTATGCACTTACGGATGATATTTTTTTGTATCATCGGAATTTGTTCTACCGGCAATTCAACTCCCAGATCGCCGCGTGCCACCATGATCGCATCACTGGCTAGGATAATTTCGCGGATTTGTGTGAGTGCTTCTGGCTTTTCAATTTTAGCGATGATCTTGGCGTTACTGCCTTTTTCTTTTAAGATTCTTCGGAGGTCGTGAATGTCTTCCGGTTTTCTGACAAAACTCAATGCTACCCAGTCGATATTCTGATGAATAATAAAATCGATATCCAGCAGATCTTTTTCAGTGAGGGCCGGCAATGAGATCTTAGTTTCAGGCAGATTGATCCCTTTTTTTGAACTCAAAATACCGGCAGTAGTTACGATTGCAGACACATCGCCATTGTGATGAATAGCAGAGATCTCCACTTCAATTTTTCCGTCATCAATCAGTATCTTTTCACCTACCTTCACATCATTGTGAAAATTGGGGTATGAAAGATAGACACGTTCGCTGTTACCCATACATTTTTCGGTCGTAAAGGTGATGGTCTGATTTTCAGTGAGCTGCACCCCGTTATTTTCTACTTCGCCGATGCGGAGTTTTGGTCCCTGCAGATCAGCCAGTATGGCAATGTTGAAGGGATACTGCTCATTTATTTTATTAATGATCTCAATTACACTCGCGTGGTCTTCATGTTTGCCATGCGAAAAATTAAGTCTGAACACGTCTACGCCTGAATGCACCAGTGAAATGATACCTTCGTAGCTGTTGCAGGCAGGACCGACTGTGGCAATGATTTTTGTCTTCTGATTCTTTCTTGAAAGCATGCGGCAAAGGTCCGTAATTTATGCCGTGATACAAAATGAAGTTTGTGTGTAATAGTTACCAGATATTTTAGAAAGTCGCTAACTTGCAGAGGAATTTTATGAATTTCATGGGATCTGCCTTTTTACGGAGTGTGATGTTTGTCATTTGTCTTTGCTTGCAGTTTCAAACGGATGCACAGCATAAACTCCGCGTACATTACAAAATTGAAGACGGTCTGCTGAGCAATACCATTTACACGATTCTGCAGGACCAGAAGGGCTTCATCTGGATATCTACTGACAATGGGGTTTGCAGGTTCGACGGTCAGCATTTTAATCGTTACAGTACTGCCAACGGACTGCCGGATAATGATATCTTAAGTATGGATATCGATGCGAACGACCGTATCTGGCTCTCTACATTCAACAAAAACCTTTGTTATATCTGGAACGGGGAGGTTCATACCCGGCTCAATGATTCCAGTCTGGCCAGGTTTTGGCAGCAGTCCTATGTAAAATTTTTGGCCAAATTACAATCTGGTATCGTGATCATTGATGATGCCGCGGGCATTGCCTATGAGTTATTGAATTCGGGAAAGATCCGCAAGAATGAAGTACTTCGTGATATAGTGAACATTGGTAATTACTATGTACGAGTCAGGGATAAGCAACTTGAATGTTATACACACGAGCATCGCTTTCTGACTTCCGGCCAGTTGCCGTCCACGATCAATGGTGC
Source organism: Chitinophagaceae bacterium (assembly GCA_020853515.1). Lineage (GTDB taxonomy): Bacteria > Bacteroidota > Bacteroidia > Chitinophagales > Chitinophagaceae > OLB11. The sequence goes on from JADYYU010000118.1 coordinate 2,000, forward strand.
TGCCGGGATTTTTCAGAATGGGGTGGATTCTTTTGTAATCATTAGCCCTTCAGCTACTTATCAGGGTATTGTAGCCAATAGCAGGCTAATATTTACATTAGCTGCTGAGCACTTGAGTCAGGGAGTGCGTTTTTTTACCCGCAATAATCAGTTGTGGGGCATTGATCAGAAGAATATCCTCAGGCATTATCATTCCGACAGTGCACTAGCACAACAGTCCTGCGATCTTGATCAACTGACAGTTACCCATTTTTTTGTTGATCAGAAAGGAGGGTATTGGATCGGTACGAAAGGGGACGGCATTTACTATTACCCAAATATGGAGATGGTTTATTACAATACCGTAGATGGTTTGCTTAATGATAATGCTTTTTTTTCGTATGAGAATAAAGGCGAACTTTATATACTGCTTGCCGGTGGCAAAATTCAAATGATCAGCAATCAGGTGGTAGACAAAAAAATTCTGGATGTGTCAACCCTGTGTGCGGGCAAAGTAAACAGATTATTTGTAAACGATCAGTACATTGTGGCAGCAAGTGATATTGGCTGCTTGTATTATTATAACAGAATCAATCACCAAAAAAACTGCTATCAGAAATTTGCCAGTATTAAGGATATTGAATTTGATTATGATAATCATGTACTCATGGCAACGTCCAGTCATATTGTTTCCTATGATCTGGCAACTCATCAATCGGTAGCAGTGCTGAAGGAAAGGCATACCTGCGTAAAAAGATTCGATCAGAACATTGTTTTAGCCGGAGGAGTCAATTTTTTAAAGCTGGTACATTATCCTGTGCAAAGCACAAATACTGATAGTATTTATGTGATCAGGGAATTTAAATTGAATAATGCGACAATCGCTGATATTCAGATCGGGCATTCGATGATCGCGATCGCTACCGTTGAAAGCGGCGTCTATCTTTACATGCAACAGCGTCTTCATCATCTGTCGGTAGCAAACGGGCTTACAGACAATAATTGTAAAAGTATTTATTTCGATGAGGCCCACAATATCTGGATATCTACTGCCATGGGACTCAATAAAGTGACGCCGGGAAAAAATGGGCAAGATTATGTGATCGAAAAATTTACCACCTTCAGTGGCTTGTCAACCAATAATGTTAATTGCGTGAATCAGGTCGGTAAATACATGTACGCAGCAGGGTCAAAAGGGATCATGCAGTTTCCTGAAAATTATATACAAGTCAACAATGACAGTCCCCGGGTGTATATTACCGAAATTAATGTAAACGGCAGGGTGTTGCAAAATAACATAAACAGGGTTGTTGTGCCACCCGATTCTAACAACCTGAAAATTGACTTCACAGGCATTGAATATAAGAGCTTTGGTCATATCAGATATTTTTACCGGATTCACAATCTGGAGGAGGAATGGAAGGAAGCGACCTCGAGCACGATACCGCTCGAAAGGCTGAAGCCGAACACTTATCAATTGGAGATCAGGGCCCTGAGTGCTTATAACCGCTGGTCGTCAAAACCAGCTATATTAAAAATTATTATTTTACCCTACTGGTGGCAGCAAAATATCTTTAAATGGCTCATGGTGATTTGTGGTGTTTTTCTGATCTCATTCATCACACGTTATTTTCTGAACAGAAAGTATAAAAAGAAGCTGATGGACGAGACGCTGAAACAGCAGTTAGTAGAAGTGGAACTCAAAGCGTTGAAGGCACAGATCAATCCGCATTTTATTTTTAATACCCTCAATGCGATCCAATATTTTATTCAAAATGAAGAAAATGAACGGGCTGATAATTACCTGAACAAAATGTCTAAACTGATCCGCAGTACACTCAATTTTTCAAATGAAGCATCTATTCCCCTGAGCGATGAGCTCGATTATATTGATAATTATCTGGCCCTGGAATCGCTGCGCTTCGATGATGATTTTAGTTATTCGATCGAAAAAAATATACCTGACAGATTGCTTTCCACACCGATACCCACCATGGTACTGCAGCCCCATATTGAAAATGCGATCAGGCATGGCCTGAAACCCAAAAAGACTGGAAGAAAAGAGTTATTGCTGCGGTTGACAAGCGACGATCAATATTTGATCTGCAATATCGAAGACAACGGAATCGGCCGAAAGAAATCGATGGAAATAAATCAGCAGAATACTACCGTGCATACGTCGCAGGGATTCTCTCTTTCCAAAGCAAAGCTAGAGATCTTTCAGAAAATGTTTAAAAAGGATGTGCAGTTTTCTATGACCGATCTGTATACAAATGCCTATGCTACAGGAACACGAATTACAATTAAAATACAGCTATGAATAAAATCAGAACACTCCTGGTTGACGACGAACCTATTTCTACCAAGCACCTGACGGCTTTGCTCACCAAGTATTGCGAAAGCATTGAAATTGTAGCAAAGGCGAGTAATGTAGACGATGCGCTGGAGGCTATCCTGATCTCCAAACCGGATCTGATTTTTTTAGATATTGAATTAGGTGGCGAAACCGGTTTTGATCTGCTTAAAAAGATCGAGATCAAAAAATTCGAGGTCATTTTTGTGACGGCCCATAACCAGTTTGGAATTGAAGCGATCAAAGCGCATGCCCTTGACTATATTTTGAAACCGATCAACAAAGTAGAGCTCATTTTGTCTGTAGAAGCCGCGGTGAGTGCGATACAGTTAAAAAAGCAAAAGGTGATCCATCCCGTCGAACATCGAAGCAACCGTATTTCGCTGCCTACCCTGGAAGGA
>JADYYU010000119.1 GCA_020853515.1 Chitinophagaceae bacterium
AAAGATGAGCGAAGCAGGCTTAAAAGGCGGCAACAATAAAGATGGATTTCTGGCGTGGCAAGGCATTATAATGCCGGCAATCTGGGCTGAGAAAATGGATACGTATTTTAAGATCGCAGAGGAAAATGGCAGTAGCACTATGTATATGCTAACTTCCACAGGATACGAAAACTTTATGAACAAAGAGTCTAATCCGGAAGTTCACGAAAAAATGATTAATTGGATGAACGAATTTTCAAAAGATGTGATGAGATTTGGTTATCAGGATGACATCACCAAAAATGAAAGCAAACTGAAGGACCTGGAAAAAGATCTCAAAAAGTCCGTTAAAAACGGAGCTTCCCTGGCAAAGGACAAAGCCAAAAGTGAGGGCAAAGCCAGTGATAATAAACAGGAAATTGCCAAACGTAAAGCTGACCTGGACAATCAGAATAAAACGCTGGAATTTGTGAAAGCCAAAACAGGAACTGTAGATCAGATGGACGCCATTAAAAAAGAGATCGGCAAACAGGAAGATGCTGTAAAAAAAGCAAGCAAAAGCTATCAGAATGCATTGGATGATGATGAAGATTACAAAAAAGATATCGAAAAAGCCACTGTAAAAATAGGTGAAAATGAAACTGAACAATCTAAGATTCAGAGTCAGATCGATCAGGTAAAATCAACCCTGGCCGACTTGAAAGGCAAACTGGGAGCGATTAAATAACGATCGGCTTAACTAACCGCTAAACGACTCTTAAAAAGGGAAAAACAACACCTGTTTTTCCCTTTTTAAATTAATTTTGCAAATGCTGCACCATGGAAACTCCCTTAGAATTATTTTTAAACAAATGCCGGAAAGAGCACCTGCATGCATTTGTAGAAAGTAATCCTCATAGTTTTGCCGAAGCCATCGAATTGATTTTAAATAATAGAAAAGAAGTGGCCTGGCGGGCGGCATGGTTTCTTGAAAATTGTATGTCCCCCGATGATCAGCGAATCGCAAAACACGTCAAGCGCTTTGTAGAAATATTACCTGAAAGAGAAGAAAGCGAACAGCGCGAACTGATGAGGATACTCTTTCAAATGAATGTACCTGAAGATATTGAAGGCCTGCTGTTTGATCAGTGCGTTTCGATCTGGACCAGCACCCATAAAAAAAGTGCGGTCAGAATCAATGCGCTGAAGATGATCTGTAAAATAGTAAAAAAGCAACCCGAACTTATCGGCGAACTTAAAATGCTGACACAAGGAATGTACCTGGCCAAAATTTCATTGCCCTTGCAAAACTCAATTAAGCGCCTGCTTCAAAGCACGATTAAATCATAAAAACTCAGTGGGGACAATAACTACGAAATCCGGCTCCAGATTTCCTTTTCTTTTCTACCCATCAGGTAATTTTTCAGATTTACATGTGCCGCCGTTTCCAGATTGGGGTCAGCCTGCAACAGATCGACCGCTGCCTGTCTGGTAGTAGCCATCAGCTCTACATCGTGTATAATATCCGCAATTTTCAGGTCGGCCGCACCGCTCTGCCGCACACCGTCTATTTCTCCAGGGCCCCGTAATTCAAGATCCTTTTCAGAAATAGCAAACCCACTGGTTTCTGTAACCATGGTCTTAATTCTCTCTTTACCAATGACAGACAATTTAGGTCCGGTGATCAGGATACAATACGATTTATCGGCGCCACGGCCTACCCTGCCGCGCAGTTGATGCATTTGCGAAAGTCCGAAACGCTCCGCACTTTCAATCACCATAACGCTGGCGTTCGGTACATTAACCCCTACCTCGATGACGGTAGTGGCCACCAAAATATGCGCTTTGCCTTTTACAAAACTCAACATATTATTCTCACGTTCTTCCTGTGTTTGCTTGCCATGCACCATGGCAATCTGATAGGTATGCTCCGGAAAAAATTGTTTGACCTGCTCATAACCGGCATACAGATTTTCATAGTCGAGTTTTTCACTTTCTGCGATCAGCGGATACACAATATAGATCTGACGACCCAATTGAATTTCATGCCGTATAAAGTCCATCACTTTTGCACGGTACGATTCTGTCCGGTGTACTGTTGTGATGGGTTTACGCCCCGGCGGCAATTCTTTGATCACAGACACTTCCAGATCTCCGTAGCTCGTCATGGCCAGTGTGCGTGGAATCGGTGTTGCGGTCATTACCAGAATATGGGGAGGCAGTATATTTTTATCCCAAAGTTTGGCCCGCTGTGCAACGCCAAATCTATGCTGCTCATCAATTATACAGAGACCAAGATTCTGAAAAATGACTTTATCTTCAATCAGTGCATGTGTACCAATCACGATCTTCATTTCACCATTTTGCAATTGCTGCAAAATCCGTTTGCGTTCTTTGGCTTTTGTCTTGCCTGTCAAAAAACCTACTTCGATATTCATTTCAGTCAGCAGTTCACGAATGCCGGCATCATGCTGTGAAGCCAGTATTTCAGTTGGCGCCATCAGACAAGCCTGAAAGCCGTTGTCGATAGCCAGCAACATACAAAGTAAGGCCACGATGGTTTTTCCACTGCCGACATCACCCTGCAATAAGCGGTTCATCTGGGTTCCGGTTTGTGTATTGTGCCGGATCTCCTTCAGCACTTTTTTCTGATCACCGGTGAGTTCAAAAGGTAAATGCAGACTGTAAAAGGTATTGAAATGATCGCCTACTTTTCCAAATACAAAACCCTTCACTTTCTGATGATTTAGTTTGAGTTTGCAAATACCGATCTGATGTAAAAAGAGCTCTTCAAATTTCAGCCGGTAAATGGCCCTCTGAAGGCTCTCGTCACTCTCCGGAAAATGAATATTTTTTAAAGCGAAATACCGGTCGCATAAATTAAATTTCCGGAGTAATACGTCGGGCAACATTTCAATGATTTCTTTAGCCCTGATGGCTAAAAACAATTGCTGCACCAGTTTAACATAGGCCCTGCCTGCGAGCCATTTAAGCCTTAATTTTTCAGTAGATGAATAGACAGGCTGAAAAGAAGGAAAGTTGTCGAGTTCGATATTTTCGATGGCATCCATTTCAGGATGCGTGATGGTCCAGTAACCATTAAAGCGGCTTGCTTTGCCATAAACCAAAAAATTACCGCCCTGTTCAATCGCGCGCTCTACGCCGCTAATGCCCTGAAACCATACAAGATCCATACTACCGGTACCGTCTTTGAAAGTACCCACTAACCTGCGCCCTTTCTGGCTCCCCGCCATTTCAAGGTAAGTAATTTTGCCGATCAGTTGCACGGTTGCGCCACCTTCCGGAATATCTTTGATTTTTGTAAAACTGCTGCGGTCCATATACCTGAACGGATAATACTGTAGCATATCGCCGAAGGTATGAATACCCAGTTCTTTGCGCAGCAGGTCACCTTTCAGTGGACCCACGCCTTTGAGGTACTCAATGGGAGTTTGTAAAATATCGCGGCTATTTGTGAACATGCTTCTTTCACTGTCAAAAGTAATAAGATTCATGCAAACTTCACAAGTCAAACTCAGTCAGAAAATAACGTGCTTTGGTTTGAAGCAAAATGATGCTATAAACAACAAGTACTATTGTAATTTCACCTCGAAAATGTTCAATATCAATTCTCCGCATCTGCAAATCCAATTCAAATGATCCTACAATCAACCGAACGTCTCCGTGTTCTTTGTGAGACAATTCCAACACAACTTTCTGACATTGAAATACATGAATTTTCTGACAAACCTGCACCGGATCAGTGGAGTAAAAAAGAAATCCTGGGCCACTTGATCGACAGTGCAACTAATAATCATCAACGATTTGTGAGAGGACAGTTTGAGCACATCCCAACAATCGTTTACGCACAAAACAACTTTAAC
>JADYYU010000120.1 GCA_020853515.1 Chitinophagaceae bacterium
CTTTTCTGCCAGTGCCGACAATGCCTTGCAATATGCGATTGAAATGGCCAAAAATTATAAGTTCGATATTTTGTTATATAATGTCGTGCAACTTTCCACACCTGATTTTTCGCATCTGGCGAATGTGGACGATTTCGGAAGTATCGTAGATGATATCCGTAAAAACATGAAAGCCAAAGAAATGTTTTTGCAAAGCAAATATCCCGAAGTGCCTTTTAGTTCACAGGTCGATACCGGTTTATTACTTGATAGTATCAATGAAAAATGTAATGAAATCAGACCGGTGGCTGTGGTGATGGGTATCAGTGGCAGCGGTGTAGGTATTGATAAACTGATTGGCAGCAATGCCATTCTGGCGATGAAACATATTAATTATCCACTGATTGTGGTTCCGAAGGATGCCAGTTTTAAGTCCGTACACAAAATCTGTCTGGCCTGCGATCTGAAAAATGTGCTGACTTCTACGCCACTTATTTCGATCAGGGCATTTACAAAATTGTTTGGAGCCAAACTGGATGTACTGAATGTAGATTATCATAACCGGCATTTTAATGCAGAAACTTCGACCGAACTGCAAAATCTTGAATTTATTCTGGAAGAAGTTGAACATGAACTGCACTTTATCGAAAACGAAAATGTGCAGGATGCCATCAATGATTTTATGTCTAAAAATCATACAGATATGCTGATCATGATCCCTAAAAAGCATTCATTCTTTGAAAACCTGTTTCATAAAAGTGTTTCCAAAGAAATGGTTTATCAAAGTCATATTCCGGTGCTGACCCTGCATCAGGATTAGTCATTTCATTGCAAGCATTCGTGTTTGCTGCTCTCTGCTTTTAGTTTTTTAAGAAAGTGATAGCCTTTGGCCTGCAATCCCGCTTTTTCGTAAAACTGATGCGCTCGTGTGTTATGCAGGTAGGCGTCAAGCATGATTACATCGCATTGCTGCTGCACTGCAATGGCCTCTAATTTATGCATCAGCAGGTTGCCTGTTTGACGTGAACGGCAGGCTTCATCCACCACCAGGTTGTCAATTTCGAGATATTTGCCGCAGTAAAGTTTTGTGGCTATCCAGTATCCGCTCACACCGATCATTTTGCCGCCTAGCAGGGCCGCAATCTGATAGTAGTTGTGCGGAACCATCTCATTCAGGTAGCGTACATAGTTTTCTTTACTGAGTGAAGGGGTAAGCTGACTGATCAGAAAATAGGCCGCGCTCATTTCTTCAATTGAATTCAATGTTACTATTTCAATGTCATTTGTCATAGATTCTATTTGTTTGTAAACTGAATGATGTTCCCTTTACTACCTGTGCTTCAATTGCACACTGCTATAGGTTAGCCATTGCAGTGTTCAAAGATAAAACAACTTTTTCCGCAGTATGAAATCCTGGTTTATTATTTCGATGAGATACGGACATCTTATCTGCGTTTTTGCATGAATTTGTCTGGTACAACTTTCTCTGTTCATTTATAAATCATCTATATTTGCCAAAATCAAAAAAACAAATCAAGATGCTGAATATAAAATTTGGGACTGATGGATGGAGAGCAATCATTGCGCAGGAGTATACAGTGCAAAACGTAGCAAGAGTCACGGAAGCTGTTTGTATCTGGCTCAGACAACAAAGCGAAAGTCCTTCCGTAGTGATCGGATACGATTGTCGCTTCGGAGGCGAATTATTTACTGAAACGGCTATTAAAGTACTGTGCAGTCATGGAGTGAAAGTATATACACATGGGGGTTTTGTAAGTACACCTATGATCTCATTTGCGGTGCTTCAGTACAAATGCCATCAGGGAATTGTGATCACAGCCAGTCATAATCCTCCGTCATACAATGGGTTTAAACTGAAAGGTGCCCATGGCGGTCCTACTCCGCCGCATCAGATCGCAGAAGTAGAAAACCTGATCCCGGACCGTGAAACAGAAATTACCGGTGACCTGAAATCGTTTGAAGCAAGCGGACTGCTGGTATATGTTGATCTTGAAAAGGATTACGAAGATTATATCCGCTCGAAATTTGATATCGCGGGTCTGAATCAGTCTCCTTTCAAGATGGCCTATGATGCTATGTTTGGTGCCGGACAAAATGTGATGAAGAATTTGTTTCCGAAGGCACTCCATCTTCATTGTGAAGTGAATCCCTCATTTAAAGGGATAGCACCGGAGCCGTTACACAAAAATTTACTGGAGCTATCTGAAAATATAAAGAACACACCTGAGCTTAAGTTCGGACTGGCCAATGATGGCGATGCCGACCGGATTGCATTGTATGATGAAGACGGTAAGTATGTTGATTCGCATCATATCATATTGTTACTGATTCATTATTTACATAAATACAAAAATCTGAGCGGGAAAGTGGCTATTGCGGCCTCCACTACCCTTCGGGTCAATAAGCTTTGTGAAATATATGGTTTACCATGTGAGGTGACTCCCATCGGATTTAAATATATCAGCGAAATTATGATGCATGAAGATGTGCTGGTTGGTGGTGAAGAAAGCGGCGGTATCAGCGTGAAAGGCCATATACCCGAAAGAGATGGCATCTATGATGGTTTGGTGATTTACGAATTCATGAACGAAACCGGCAAATCGCTGAAAGAACTTTGCGCAGAGATCTATGCTATTGTCGGAGCTTTCTTTTACGAACGTGCCGATCTGCATTTACTGGAATCAGAAAAACAACGGGCGATCGCTTTGTGTAAAGACGGCATCGATGCTTTTGGTAAATACAAGGTAGTGGACACCAATTTTATCGACGGATTTAAATATGAATTGCCAAACAATTGCTGGACAATGATACGGGCATCCGGTACAGAACCTCTGTTGCGAATTTATGCTGAAGGCAATACAGTAGAGGAAGTGAACGACATACTGGCAACAGTTCGGGCAACGCTGGGCGTTTAGACTCCGAATTTCATTTTCCAAACTCCTATGATCGCTTCTTTTACAATGCCTTTGGTCATTTTTGAGTGACCTTCTTTTCTGTCAATGAAAGTGATTGGAATTTCCTTCAGTTTAAAGCCATTGCGCCAGGCCCTGAATTTCATTTCGATCTGAAAAGCATAACCGATGAAGCGGATCTTATCGAGATTGATTTTTTCAAGTACTGACCGGCGGTAACAAACAAATCCTGCCGTGCAGTCTTTCACTGGCATCCAGGTGATCATTCTAACATAAAGTGATGCTCCGTAAGAAATAAAAATACGGTTGAGAGGCCAGTTTTCTACCTTGCCAGATTTGATATATCGTGAACCAATACTCACATCAATGCCATCTTCATGCACACTTTTGTACAAGCGGATCAGATCGTCCGGATTATGTGAAAAATCGGCATCCATCTCAAAAATATAATCGTATTTTTTGGTGATACTCCATTTGAAACCAGCAATATAGGCGGTGCCCAGCCCTTGCTTGCCTTTGCGTTCAAGAATAAAAAGCTGCGTGCCAAATTCCTGCTGCAAGTGCTTCACTACTTCTGCTGTGCCGTCCGGCGAGCCGTCATCCACAATCAAAATGTGAAATACCTCCTGCAATGAAAATACCTTTCGAATGATCTTTTCGATATTTTCAATTTCATTAAAAGTTGGTATGATTACAATTTTATTCAATAAGCAAATTTAAAGGCAAATGTGGATGATTTGACATATTCCAAACAATAATAATACGAAATTATTGTATCTTATAGTTTTTTTAACTTCGCTTCGAAATATATTTTTGAAATTATTTTTTTTGTATCAAGTGCAAAATCACCTTTCATGATCCAGTCGTAATAACTGGGTTCCTGGGTAAAAACCGTCGTTACGGGTTTGTCCTTATGTTTTCCAAAGTTAAAAACAGGTACATTGTTCACCAGTTTAATTCTGCGCGCGTAGTCAACGGTATCTTCCCCATTTGAAAAATTGCCCAGAAATTCAATATTGTTTTCCAGATCATCATAGTGTTCAATTTGCGCCAGTAAAATATCAACGGTAGCGAGGGCGTCTGCTTCTGCACTGTGGGCATTTTCAAGTTCTTTTTTACAATAAAACTTGTATGCTGCAGCCAGATTGCGGGGCTCTTTTTTGAAGAAGATCTGCTGTACATCTACCAGATGCCGGTCCCGGAAATTCACCTCGATACCGGCACGCAAAAACTCTTCGGTGAGTATAGGGAAATCAAA
>JADYYU010000121.1 GCA_020853515.1 Chitinophagaceae bacterium
ACAATATCCGAGTTACCCGGGGTGTAAGAATATGTATTGGTGTTTGTACCTACATTAGTTCCATTCACTTTCCATTGATAGGTTGGTGTTCCGCCGTTTGTAATGCTTGCTGTAAAATTTACAGATGTACCTTGACATATATTATTGCCGCTTTCAACAATGGAAATTGTTGGCGTAACAACATTGACAACATTCATGTTTATAGAATTACTAGTTACGATTGCTGGATTTGCACATGTTGCTGTTGAAGTTAATTGGCAAGTAACAATATCCGAGTTACCCGGGGTGTAAGAATATGTATTGGTGTTTGTACCTACATTAGTTCCATTCACTTTCCATTGATAGGTTGGTATTCCGCCGTTTGTAATGCTTGCTGTAAAATTTACAGATGTACCCTGACATATATTATTGCCGCTTTCAACAATGGAAATTGTTGGCGTAATAGGTGCAGGAGGCAGTGCACCAAGCGAAGTAATTAATGTACTTTTAATATTTAACAACGCATTAATCATCCTTTGTTTTTGTCCTAAAGTGAACATTGTATGGGAACAATAATAATTCATGTAATTGTAAACAATATTACCGTATGGTGAATTTGTACAGGGGTTAATATTGGCAGCAGAACACCCTAAATTATTAATATTTTCTAAGGTAGGGTCAGTATCGCAAACGTAATCACCATCATTTAAACAACTATTATTTGGTGGACAGATAGCACCGGAACTTCCCTCGTGTGTGTGTCTTAAATCGAATGCATGTCCAAATTCATGTGCAACAAGATATGGATTATTTGAATAAACATCGTTACTTTCTATAACAATACCGTCCCCAAAGCTGTAACCTAATACAGGATAATATGCGTACCCTGCTATCCAACCATATATGTTATTTACAAGCCATAGATTAATATATTTGGTATTATCCCAAAAGGCCATTGTAGCCAAATCATTATGAGAAATTCCTGGATCATTCAAGTTCCATTTCACACCATCAGATACATAATTTGCATTATTTGATGCATTTATCCTGTTAATTCCATTTGTTAAATTACAATTTGCATCTCGTTGAGCCAACTGAAATTGAATTTTTATGTTTTGTCCTCCATTATTAGTATCAGGATAGTTAGGATAAGTTGCTGAAAATGCTTGATTTAAGACGTCTATATAGTTTTGAATTTGCAAATCAGATGGATTATTTCCGGTACCAATAGGGTCACCTGTGTGTATAACATGAACGACAACAGGAATATAATAAATACCTCCTATCAATAAAGCATTATTATAATTTGCTTGCTGCATAAGATTATGGGCTTGCATATATTTTTGCATATAAATAGAATCATTCATAATTAATTGAGTATGAATTTCATCTGAAGCACAAAAATGGCTTTGTCCCATAATGTTACTGCCTAGCAATAAAATGCTAAAAAATGAAAGAATATGTCTCATAATTTTCTTCATGTTTATAATTTGTTCCTGTGGGTTTCATATAGCGGTTTGTTTAAGGCATAAAAACTCATTTTACCTCTCTCCTGTATCTCCCACAAGCCTTATCATCGCGACTACATCACCACAATATAAAATTAATTTTTTAAAAATAAGTTACCGGCACCGCTGTTTTTTTTAAAGTTTACTGCAATCTCGCTGTTACCTAACACTGCCGCGACAACATTCCACTGCCACTGCAACAGATTCCAAACTTAGTCCCCGTGTCATTTTGTTCAAACAAGATATGGCTTCATCTCTTTTATAATAAAAAAACAAGCCCGCTAAGTGCAAGGGATGCCCTGAATGCGTAACTTGCAGCCTAAAAAAAAAATCGTGCGCAAAAAAATTTTTATTCTGATGCTGGGTATCCTGATGGCAGGTAATAGCTGCATCAAGGTCAACTACAGAATCATGGAGATCGGCAGAGGGGGCGGTGCCATTAACCTGCATCATAATGAAGTCGCAGAACTCAGCTATACCGTGCACGGTGAATGGCTCAAAGAAACAGACAAAATAACGATGACGGCCGAAAACCTGCCCGCCGGTATGACCTTTAAAGTAAAATCGATCAACTTCAACACCTCAGATGATGAATTTGAATTTGCCGTGGTGCTGGGCGCCGGTACCGCCAAAGGTGGACATTATACCGTAAGAATGGTTGCAAGCGGTGAAGACGGAGGCCGCACCGAACGCTTCTTAGATATCACCATCAGTCCCTACACCATCGCTGATCTGATGAATATGAAAAGGGCCTACGATACGCTGTATGATGCCAATGGTGGTGTAGACCGCGTACTGGAATATCAGACCATCGTGTCTGAAGATATTACCAACAAACCCACCGGCGTGGTATTTAGCAAACTGGGCATCGTGATGGATATGCAGGGCTATGCTTTTTCAGACACCTACGCTCAGCTCGATACGATTTCAGGTAAGGTAACCCTCTTTGAAAACGATCAGGCTACACGCATTCTCAAATCCGGCGAAGGATTTATTTTAGATAATGGCTATACGCAATATGTCGTAATAAATTATGTAAGCACTAACCCCACTAACAACACTAGCAGAAATGGCAAAGTCACCCTCCGAAAAAATTAAACAACGCCTGCATACCCTTTGCTGCCTGCTGCTTGGCCTCTGCCTGAGCATCTCGGCCACCGCCCAGGATAATATGATGGCCGAAGGCAATAAGTCGGTCACGCTCAGCTATGGGCTGGTAAACTATTACAAAACGGGGATGAACCGAACCCTCAAAAACGCCGACAATAATTTTTACACCAATTCGCTTGGCGACTACTCCTACAAGTCTATTGTCACCAATCCCTTCACCTTTAGTTTCGATTATGCCTACCGCGATAATCAGGCTTTCGGACTGGCCCTCAGCTATTTTTCATACGCCATGACTGAAGACCGGAAAGATAAGATTGAAGAAACATCCCTCACCCTGCGTGGATTTTACATGTCGGTATCAGGCAGGGCCACACGCTATATCAGCCACAAACCGCATTTTATGCTCTACTTATTTGCAGGTGGCGGTCTGAAGATCCGTTCGCAATCATCAAGCGCCGAAACCGATCATGAAAAAGAAATCAGCTACCTGCATCAGACACCGCTTACCAGCACCGCCGGTTTTGCCCCCCTGTTTTGGGAAGGGGGTATCGGGCTTAAATTTGCTATTACACGTAAGATCGGACTGATGACCGAACTCTCCCGCACTCCCGGATGGATGCATATCGGACTATGCTATCTCATGCTGCCCAAAAGCAGAAAAAAATCAGACCGTATCGGGTGGTAAACCCGTTTTTAATTTAACAGACTACAACACATGAAGAAGATACTTATTACGATCATTGGGCTGCTTGCTTCAGGCCTGTCTGCTGTACAGGCACAGGCTCCCTTTGATTATGTACCGCTCAAATACAGTACAAGTGCCTCCAAATCGACACCGGATGCCTATATCAAAAAGCTTAAACCCAAATACCTGACCCAAAACAAAGATGCGATCAAAGACCTCAATAAATTTTTGTATGGCGTCAATTTATCGCATGTGGCCAATGCCAAAGGCAAATACTATATCGAAGAAGTTTACGTTAAAAAATATCTTCAGAATATACTCGACGATCTGAGTGCAAAAAATAATTTCAAGGAAAAATATGAAGTACACTGCACCAGAGACATTTCGGTGAATGCCTACAATATGGGCGATAACCGGGTGTACGTAAATATTGGTTTGCTGAAGCTGATGACCAACGAGGCTCAAATAGCTTTTCTGCTGGCTCATGAATTAGCGCACTATCTGTTACTGCATGTACAGGAAAAATTTCTGGCTTCGCGCGATCTGCGCAACAGCAAAAAAGTGAAACAGGAAATTAAAGACATAAAAAAAGCGAAGTACAACAAAACCGATCTGACGGTGCAACTGATGAAAAATTACGGATACGAATTTGCAAAAAATGATCGTAAAACAGAACGAGCCGCCGATTCGATGGCGGTGGTGCTGGTGAGCAATACCGACTACGACCTCAGCGAAGGCATTGCCCTGATGAAAATTCTGGAAGACAGCGACAAGGATACTATCTCTGTTGACTACCCCGCCTTTTTCGACAATAAAGATTTTCAGTTAAACCGCGACTGGCTGAAGACCAATGATAAATTTCTTTCCTTCGGTGATAAAAAGGTGGTAGAGTTTGATAAAGATTCGATGAGCACACATCCGGCGATTCCGTTCAGAATAGAAATGATACAAAAGCAAATGGCGGCCATGGGCTATAGCAAAACCGGTAAAAAA
>JADYYU010000122.1 GCA_020853515.1 Chitinophagaceae bacterium
AATTCACAGGAAATCTGGTTTGAACGTAAATACTGCAATATTTCCAGATTACGCTGCTGAAAAACGTCGCCACAATTCACTAGCATCACTTCCACCGATTTTTGAATCCCTTCAGGAAATAGCTTCAGTTCTTCCATTACGTAGTAGATCCTGTCTACACCAAATGAAATACCAACACCGGGAATGTCAGGCACACCAAACAGACCGGTCAGATCGTCGTAGCGTCCTCCTCCTCCGATGCTGCCCATCTGAATGCCCAGTGGTTTTACTTCCAGAATGGTACCTGTATAATAGTTGAGCCCTCTGGCCAGGGTGACATCAATGTTGATTTCATTAAAATGATTTGCCAGATAACTGAGTTCTGAAATACCCTGCTGTCCAATATCACTGTCCGCAAACATAGCCGATAATTTTGCCAGTGTGTCCTCATTTGAGCCATCACTTGTTTTCAAAGACAAATATTGCCGAATGACCATCATACTCTGTTCGTCGATCTGCTTGTTGCTCAGTTCTTCCAGCACCTTATCCAGACTTGTTTTGTCCAGTTTGTCGATCGCAATCGTGATATCCGTCAATCGTGATTGTCCACCACACAGATCAGCAAGGGCAGCCAGTATTTTTCGGTTATTGATGCAGATCTCAACCGGCATATTCAGTTGAGCGAACACATTTTTATAGATCTGTATCAGATCAATTTCATTGAGCAGACTCTTGCTTCCAACGACGTCGGCATCGCACTGGGTAAATTCACGGTAACGGCCGCGCTGAGGTTTATCGGCCCGCCATACATTTTGAATCTGATAGCGCTTAAATGGAAAGCTGAGCGTGCCACGGTTCATGGCTACATAACGGGCAAAAGGAATGGTGAGATCATATTTCATGGCACGCTCGGTGAGGCCCTTTACATTTTTACCCGACAGCACTTTTTCAAAATCTTCCCGAGCTTGCACATGTTTTTCAACTCGCTCCAGCCCATTATTCAATATTTTAAAAATCAGTTTATCACCTTCGTCTCCATATTTACCCATCAGCGTTTCTATATTTTCAAACGCCGGTGTTTCAAGGGGCTCAAATCCAAACAATTCGAACTGCCTGCGGATGGTATCAAATATCAGAGCTCTTTTGCGGACTATTTCAGGGGAAAAATCTCTCGTGCCTTGCGGTAAACTCGGTTTCATCGTATTTTTTTAATAGAGGCAAAAATAATCAAATGCACTTAATACAGTTTAATATATATTTACAGTTCAATTTTACATCCCTGATTTTAAGATGAAGCAACTACTTTTACTCCTCATGATCATTTCCGGTTTTACCTATGCTGAAGCACAAACCCAGACCGGCATCGTGAAGGGTTTTGTGTATGAAAAAGCAAACGGAGAACCGATTATCGGAGCAACGGTTTCGCTGAAAGACAAAAACAAGGGTACTCAAACCAATATCAATGGCTTCTTTACCTTGTCGAAAATTGAACCGGGTGAATACACTCTTATCATTACCTCTATTGGTTTTGAAAACCTTGAGAAAGTGATCAAAGTAGAAGCCGATGAAGCCAATACGCAAAAGATCTATCTTGAAAAAAGAGCGCGTGAACTCAAAGGCGTTCAGATTTCTGCCAAAAGGGAAGATAAAATTTATGAAACCAAAGTGGGCATGACCCGTATTACTCCTAAAGAACTGAAGATATTGCCGAGCATTGGTGGTGAACCCGATATTGCGCAATTTTTACAGGTTATGCCGGGCGTTATTTCTACCGGTGATCAGGGCGGACAATTATATATCCGCGGAGGCTCACCGATCCAGAATAAAATATTACTCGACGGAATGACGATCTATAATCCCTTTCACTCCATAGGTCTGTATTCTGTGTTTGAAACCGATGCTATCCGAAGCGCAGATGTGATGAGTGGTGGCTTTGGAGTAGAATATGGCGACCGTACATCCGCTATTGTAAATGTGGTAACCAAAGACGGAAATAAAAAGCATAACGGCGGTAAAATTGCCATCAATCCGATACTGGCCAAAGTGTTTTTAGAAGGTCCGATACTGCGTGACAAAGAAGACAGCAGTACCTCTATTACCTATATCGCCTCGTTGAAGCATAGTTATTTGAAGTCGTCGTCTAAGGCCTTGTATGGCGAATTTGGCGAACCTTATAAGTCAAAACTGCCTTATACATTTACCGATGCCTATGGAAAGATTAATGTCAGTTCGAGCAATGGCAGCAAGATCAATTTGTTTGGTTTTAGCTTTAATGACCGTGTTAATTATCAAAACACTTCTGACCTTGAGTGGAAAAGCAATGGCGGCGGTACTAACTTTGTACTGACACCCGGTGTTTCATCTTCGATCATCTCCGGAGGATTTTATTATTCAGATTATAAAATCGGTTTGACAGAAGCTGACAATCGTCCCCGCCGCAGTGAGATCAATGGTTTTGATGCCAATGTGAAAGTAACGTCTTATTTCGAAAATCACAGTGAACTGAATTATGGGGTGGAATTTACAGGATTTAAAACGGCCTATCAGTACTATAATTTTATCGGCATCCTGCAGGAGCAAAATGATTATACCACACAGGTGGGCGCTTTTGTAAAACTGAAAAAGAATTTTGGCGACCGCTTTGTACTGGAGCCCGGAGTACGGGTGCAATATTATGCATCCTTGCCTGTAACCCGCTTAGAGCCGCGTATTGCGATGAAACTCAACATTACTGAGAATATCCGGTTGAAAGCGGCGGCCGGTATGTATTCGCAAAATATCATTTCATCTAAATCAGATAAAGACATCGTCAATTTTTTTACCGGCTTTTTAACAGCACCTGATTTTGAGATCCAGAAACCGGACGGCACCTATGCAAATAATAATATTCAAAAGGCTTATCATCTGATCGGCGGTATTGAGGTAGATGCCGGTGGCCTCGAGTTTACGCTGGAACCCTGGTATAAGTATTTCGGACAACTGATCACCATTAACCGCTATAAACTTTTACCGACTGATCCTGATTTCAGTATCGAGACCGGCAAAGCCTATGGCGTCGATTTTACCGCTAAATATTCAAAAGGACGTTACTATGTATGGGGTGTCTATTCTTACGGCTATGTTGACCGTAATGACGGACATCAAACCTATCCGACACCTTTTGACAGACGCCATAACATAAACATACTGGCATCCTATACAGCAGGTAAACATTACGACTGGGAGTTTTCTGTACGTTTCAATTATGGATCTGCATTTCCGTTTACCCAAACCCAGGCTTTTTACGAAAATGTGGACTTCAGCAATGGCATCGGTACCAACTATCTGACCCAAAACGGCAATCTGGGCATCTTATATGCAGACAAGATCAATGGTGGCCGATTGTCTGATTATCACAGAATGGATATCTCCATGAAAAAGAAATTTGTTGTGAGCAAACACTCAGTGGTAGAAGCCTCAGGCAGTATCAGTAATGTGTACAATCAGCAGAATATATTTTACATCGACCGTGTGAGAAACAAGCGTGAGTATCAGTTGCCGATTTTCCCGACATTGGGTCTGAGCTGGAATTTTTAAAAGGGAGGTGAAGGCTCCTTTTGCGACGAATTTGTCACTTTTTAGAAGTTTTCAGACAATAGAAAGGTTGAGAAACGGAACTGTTTTTTTGGAACATGCAAAGCCTTTCAAGAAATAAGTGCTCACAAAGGCACTGAATTTTGAGATTTGCTGAGAGGTTCTGCACAGCATTTTCAAATTTTCAAATCTCCACATTTTCAAATTGATCCCTATCCCCCGATCGCGATCATACTTCTGTTTGCCAATTGATCTGTCTCTATTTTTGTAAAATCAGTCAGCAATTGCCCACCCAATGATTTTTCTTTTGCCAAAATATTTTCTTTGATAGCTGCAGTAATATCTGTTCCGCTTCTCATCAGCGTTAGCAGATCAGTTTCTGATTTTGAAAACAAACAGTTTTTCATTTTGCCGTCGGCGGTTAGGCGCAGCCTGTTGCAGGTATCGCAAAAAGGTGCGGTCATGGTGCTGATGATGGCGAAGGTGCCTGCATGATTCAGTACCTTATATTTTTTGGTAGTATCATTGATTTCATCTTTTATTTTAATGAATTCAAATTCCTCCTGAATGGTTTCTAATATTTGCTGGTAAGTAAACACTTTTTCACTCATCCATCCGTTCGCAGTAAAAGGCATAAATTCAATAAAACGCACATGGAGCGGATTGCTTTTGGTCCACGCTACAAACTGATTGATCTCCTGATCATTAATGCCTTTCATGGTCACCACATTCACCTTCACTGAAAAATTATTTTCAATCAATCGTTCTATATTGTCTTTCACCTCCTGAAACTGATCACGTTTTGTAAGTGCCAAAAAGCGGTTCGGGTCCAACGTATCCAGACTCACATTGACAGATTGCAGGTTAGCGTTTTTGAATACTTCTATAAATTTATGAACAAGAACCCCATTGGTGGTGATGGTCAGCTTAACCGGCAGTGTAGCCAGCAGCCTGATAATGTCTGCCGCATCTTTTCTGACCAGTGGTTCGCCTCCGGTCAGTCGGATTTTGGTAACGCCCAGCGAAACAAATATTTTCGCAAACTCAAAAATCTCCTCTTTGCTCATCAGTTTACCCATCGGAGTTACGTCCACTTCTTCGTTGGGCATACAGTAAAAGCAACGAAAATTGCAGGCGTCCGTCAATGAAATACGGAGATAATTGTGTACACGCTGATGAAGGTCTGCAAGCATTGCTGTAAAGGTACAAGATTATTTTTTAGTTGCTTTTAAGGAGCACAATTTCATTACATCGTCCTCCACTTTTCTCCGATAATTCGCACATCATCCCAGGCATTGTAATTTTTTGCATACAGCCAGTTGAGATGCTCTTTGTTGTCGGCTGGAATATCAAAATGGCTGATCTCCGGATACACATTCAGCAGCGGAGCTTTGAGTTTCGGGAACTGCGGATCATAGTAGCCCACAAAAGTTTTGTCGCCTTCCAGAATTAATAACATATTCAGAAAATACAACTTACGATTGCGTACAAACCAGATCAGTACCGGCGACAACAACAGAAAAAATACTGAGAAAAGAATGTCAACCATGCGCTTGTTTCTGCGTGAAGTTTCGGTGCTGATATTGTAAACCACCTCAGTAGTGTACAGATCACCGGCTGTATTTTTGCTGTTGCTTCCAATTATACTGTCGGTGCCTGCGCTATGAATTTTATATTCGATATGCGAGCCACATTCCTGCATGCTTTCGATGATCTGCTTAAATGAGAGATGCTGCTGCGTGTAAATAATTTCGGTTACTTTATACAGTTGAGTCAACGGTTTTGTCTGAAAGAAAGCACCCAGTTGAAACGCTTCTTTTTCATCGAAGGGACTGACAGAGCCGATGATATTTTTTTCTATAAAGGCCGCGTGTAATAAACTGCGCACTTCTTTCTCTTCTTCTGCAGTACCAATGATGACTGATTTTTTGCCGCTGTCATCACTTTCCACACTTTTGATATGAAGGGCCTGCATTATTTTTCGCGAAAGCAAAATAAGCAAAGTGCCGGTCAGTGCGCCAAGCACCGTAATGCCTCTTGAAAAACGAACCTGTTCATTGAGCAAACCATAAAGGGCGAGTGTAATAATTCCACCGATGAGCATGCCCCGCATCACTCTGCTGGCTTTATAGGGCCGGTCGTAAGCGCCGCTGAAATATAAAGTGCCGATCCAGATCAGAATATAGGAAGCAAAAAAGGCAGCCAGTAAAGAAGCCGAATAATGGGTGTCTGTTTTTACATTTCTGATCCATAGATATTTCATGGCCATCAGTGAGCCCAGCAACAAGCCGCCGTCTATCAATGGCATTTTTACCAGTGTAAAAATATTGGATACAAAAGCCAGCAAAGCCCTGAAGTAAATAGCCAGTCTGATCAGCACTACATAAGCACTTTTGCGCGAACGCTGAAAATGTTTTTCGGCAAAAATGATCATAGCCTGATAAAACATTTTCACATAATTGAGACTGCCTTTTTTGGTACTTTCTCCTTTGTAGTGAATCACGGTGGTATCCGGAAAGTAAATATTTTTGTAGCCCGCTTTGTTGAGCTTATAACTCAGGTCTATATCTTCGCCATACATAAAATAATCTTCATCAAAACTACCCACCTGATCAATCACTGTTTTTCTGCAAAACATAAAACAACCCACCAGCACATCTACTTCTGCAATTTCAAATTCGGGCAGATAGCCCAGATGATATTGATTAAATAATTTTGATTTTTTAAATAATGAAGACAGTCCGCTGATTTTAAAGAAGGCCACTTTGGCATTGGGAAAGCCCCGTTTCGATTCAGGTAAAAATTGTCCCTGTCCGTCAATGAGTCTACAGCCCAGCGCACCAGCTTCAGGATGCGCATCCATATAAGACAGACATTTTACAAAACAATCTTCAGGCACAATAGTATCCGGATTGAGATATAAGATGTATTTGCCGGTAGCAAGTTTTACTGCCTGATTATTCGCTTTGGCAAACCCTACGTTATCCTTGTTTTCGATGAGTATCACCGAAGGAAATTTTTGCTTTACGATATCGGTACTGCCATCAGACGATGTATTGTCTACTACAAAAACTTCGGCTTCAATGCCTTCGCATGCATGCATCACTGAAAGCAGACAATGCTCCAGGAAATATTTTACATTATAGTTGACAATAATTACGCTTAATTGCATGCAGGAAGAAAAAGAAAGTATATTTGTAAGACTTCAAAAATAACCGAATAATTTAGATATTGCTGACGAACCAAATTAAAAATCACCAAATAATTTACTGGCTAAGCTCGTATGCGACTTTATTTTTTGTCACAATGCTGCCAATAAATTGTAAATAGTTGAAAAAATATGAATGATTTACTTAAAAATACCTTGCTGAGAGCCATCCATGAAGGAGCTGATATACTCAGACATTATTTTGAAGGTTCTTTTGAAATCAAAAGCAAAGACACGCTCAATAATCTGGTAACGGAAGTAGATAAAAAGGCCGAGGATGCGATCATCAATGTGATAAGGGGTGAATTTCCGGCGCATTTTATTTTGAGTGAAGAAGTGGGCGAACTCAGTACAGAATCGAATTATAAATGGATCATCGATCCGATCGACGGCACGGTAAATTTTGCCCATGGCATTCCTATCTGCTGTATCAGTATTGGTCTTGAACTCGATGGGGTGATCATCATGGGGGCGGTGTTCAATCCCTTTATGAATGAATTGTTTTTTGCAGAGAAAGGGAAGGGTGCGTTTTTAAATAATAAGCCGCTCAAAGTTTCTGTCAACGAGCAGCTCGAAAGTGCCTGCCTGGTGACCGGTTTTCCGTATAAGTGGGCAACGGTAGAGGCCGATCCGATCTCTGTTTTTGAACGCTTTATACGCATGGGTTTGCCGGTGCGACGGCTGGGCAGTGCAGCCATTGACCTTTGCTGGGTGGCTGCAGGGCGCTTCGACGGATTTTGGGAATACAATCTCAACCCCTGGGATATTGCAGCAGGTTATCTGATCATAGAAGAAGCCGGCGGACGTATCAGTAATTTTAAAGGGGAGCCTTACAGTGTGTACGATAAAGAAACCCTGGCAACCAATGGCAGTATTCATGAGCAGATGCTGCAGATCATAGCCAATCAGCCTGAATAGTAGTACGTCACTTAGCGTTCGCCTGAAACCCTCAGCAAACGGGCGCATCGCTCCTGAAACATCAGCAGAAATTTTTCTTTGTATTCATCAGGCAAAAAACTTTGCAGTACTTTTTCTTTCATGGGGCGTGTACAATAAAAAAAGTTTTCAAGTGTGGTGTCCAGCACTTTTTTAGATAAACCGCTTCTTTCGTAGGCACTTAAAAAATCTTCATATTTCAGCTTTTTCTTTTTGCCATTTAAGGTCAGCGCCAGTTCTTCAGTATCTGAAGGATTTACGAGTGCAGTAGCCAGCAGATCATAAGCCGGCGATAAGGTAAATCCATTCAACAAGGGATTTTCTATCAAAGAAAAATTCTTTAAATGCATATCAGCATTTCCGGTCAGAAAAGATAATATCACCAGCTCATAGAAGTTGCTGACATCCAGTAAAGGATTCACAGAATGAGTTAACAGTAATCTGGCTATCTGTTCGTGACTGCCTTTATACTTATCTTCAGTTAGCCGGCCACTGAGCTGACACATGTCTTCCATATGCAGCATGCCTTTGCGGCTTCGGTCGATTCGTTTGGTGAGATAACACAAGGTGGCATCACTCAGATAAACGAGGGTATGCGGTACGGTATTTAGTCCGCAGACTTCAGCCAGATGCATCGTCATATCTTCCATTTCAGGCAAATATTTATAATGCTCAGAAGGCGGCTTGAGGATATAGTCGCCGTACAGACCAACAATGGTGAGCTTTTTGAGTGTATTGCGATCTTGTTTTCTATGCAGGCTCAACGATATTTTTGCCTGCACGCCGGTTACGGCCATTTTGCTATGTATGACTTTTTCCGCCAGTTTTTCAAGGTCTGTATAGTGGTAATCGAGTAGGGGAGTTTCAAGTTGACCAAAGAATTTTTTGTTGCACGACTGATGAAAATGAGACTTCATATCGGCTAACGGCTCATAACAATACAGACATTTGTGTGATGTTGGCAGGTCACCTTCCTGAACAGTCCATAATACAGGTTCCTGCGCAGCATATTGATCATATTTTTTTTTATAGTTTTTCATTCTATGTTATTCGATGCTAACTGCGCCGATGCAGTTTTTGCAGCAAGCCATCAGTAAGCCCATCCGGTCTCTTTCATTTATTTTCCAGTTTTTCTCTGCAATATCCAGTAGCCATCCTTCGGGTATCAGTCCGTCAAAAAACGAAAACAATACCTTGCTTTCGTATGGTTTTTCGCTGAGCGGCAATGTGAGGCTGACCGCCTTTGCATTGTCGGCCCTCAGATAGCTTTCATAGTATGTAAATGCATACCCGACGTCGGTTTCTTTCAGTTCGCCTGCCGGTATACCATGCATGGTTACTTTAGCCGTTCTGTTCATCGTTCATTATTTTTGCTCTGTCCATTGCTACTGCACCCAAGGTGTATCCAAAAAGTCGTAATACATCATTTATTTTATC